>CABRSG010000014.1 GCA_902473545.1 uncultured Lachnospiraceae bacterium
GCGCTCGTAAAGCTCCAGGAAATCGTAGCTCTGCATGATCATGTAGTTAAATTCCAGGAAGCTTAAGCCCTTTTCCATCCTCTGCTTGTAGCACTCCGCGCGCAGCATGTTGTTGACTGAGAAATGCGGTCCCACTTCGCGCAGAAATTCGATATAATTAAGGTTCGTCAGCCAGTCGGCGTTGTTCACCATCATCGCCTTGCCCTCGCCGAATTCGATGAAACGGCTCATCTGCTTTTTGAAGCAGTCAATATTGTGATTGATGGTCTCTGTGGTCATCATTTTACGCATATCGGTCCTGCCGGACGGATCGCCCACCATGCCGGTACCTCCTCCGAGCAGCGCGATCGGACGGTTTCCCGCCATCTGCAGACGTTTCATCAGACAGAGCGCCATGAAATGGCCGACATGCAGGCTGTCCGCCGTCGGATCGAAACCGATGTAAAAGGTCGCCTTACCCTCGTTCACCATCTTTTTGATTTCTTCTTCATTTGTCACCTGCGCGATCAGACCGCGGGCAACCAGTTCTTCGTAAATTCCCATAACTGTTCTCCTCGGATTTTCCATTAAACTATCCCTTACTATAGCACGCCGGACGCCAGAATGCAAGCAAAAACGCGGCTGCCGTTCCGCTGCTGTCCGGGTTTACCGAATAACTGCCAGCTTCACGCTCAGGCAAGGTCACCTCCATCGTCCACAAGCCGCCGCTGAGGTTGCAAGCCGGTCGCAGCGCTCGTTCTGCTCGTGACCGTCGTGCCCCTTCACCCAGATGAAACGCACCTCGTGCGGCTCCTTCGCGGCAAGCAGGCGCTTCCACAGCTCCACATTTTTCACCGGCTCATTTTTCCCCCGCTTCCAGCCCTTCCTCTGCCAGCCTTCAATCCAGTGCTGATTAAAAGCGTCTGTCAGATATTTTGAATCGGAATAAAGCTCCACCTGGCAGGGGCGGTTCAGCGCCTCCAGACCGATGATCGCCGCCATCAGCTCCATGCGGTTGTTGGTCGTTCTCTGATAGCCGCGGCTGTAGGTGCGCTCATGGAGCACGCCCTTCGCGTCCGTGTAATGCAAAATAGTTCCATAGCCGCCCGGTCCGTCCGGGTTTCCGCGCGCGGCGCCGTCCGTATATATTTTTACTAGCATTGCTCCAGCATCTCCCTGATCTGTTCCGTCACATTTTTTGCCCGCTTATGATTTGCTCCGTTTGCCGTCACGCCGACCACCACGTCCTCCCTGGTGATCAGCCCCGGAAAATAAAAGTCGCATTTGTCCTTGTCGCTGCAGACATTTACCAGAATTCCCCGCTCCCTGCAGACGCGGAAGATGTCCTCATTTATCTTGTGATCATTCGTCGCCGCGATCACCAGCTCCGCATCATAAATATCGCTGCTCTCATATTTCTTCCGCAGGATTTTTATTTTCCCCGCCTTTTCCATTTTGTTCAGCTCCGGGTTCACCTCCGGCGCGATCACCGTCACACAGTCTACAAACTCGCAGAGGGAGCGGATACGCCGCTTTGCGATGGTCCCGGCGCCAACCACATATACGCGCTTTTTGCTCAGATCCATAAACATCGGGAAATACGGTTTTTTGATATTCGACACTCTATGCACCTCTGTTAATTTAAGATTCCATGATGCCAGGTTCAAAAGGTCTAAACCCACGTTATCCAACACCATTCTATCTATTCAGTATACAAAATCTTCCTATTTTCATCAAGCACAAAATTTAATGCTGGTTTTTTATACGGTTATCGTATATAATGATGTATACAATTATACACCCACAGGAGGAAACCATGAGCTTCACATTCATTAAAAAGCTGCCGATTCCGGCGGAGATAAAAAAACAGTTCCCCATCTCCAAAGAAGCTGCTTCCATAAAAGCACAGAGAGATGCAGAAATCAAGGAGGTATTTACCGGGGCTTCCAATAAATTTCTGGTGATCATCGGTCCCTGCTCGGCGGATAACGAGGAATCCGTCATGGATTATATAAACCGCATTGCCGCCGTGCAGGAGAAGGTCGGCGACCGGCTGATCCTGATCCCGCGTGTTTACACAAATAAGCCGCGCACCACCGGCGAGGGCTACAAGGGCATGGTGCACCAGCCGGATCCGGAGAAAAAGCCGGATATGCTTGCCGGGCTGATCGCCATCCGCAAGCTGCATCTGCGCGTCATCGAGGAGACACACCTTACCTCCGCGGACGAAATGCTCTACCCGGAAAACTACTGGTATCTTGCCGATCTGCTCTCCTATGTTGCCATCGGCGCCCGCTCCGTGGAGGATCAGCATCACCGCATGACGTCGAGCGGCATGGATGTGCCGGCAGGCATGAAGAACCCGACCAGCGGCGATTTTTCTGTTATGCTTAACTCCGTCGTTGCAGCGCAGGCTTCGCACGACTTTATTTACCGCGGATGGGAGGTTTCCACGCAGGGAAATCCGCTTGCGCACGTTATTCTGCGCGGTGCAACCAACAAGCACGGAAATTCCATCCCAAACTATCACTATGAGGATTTAATCCGCCTGCTGCATATGTATGACGAGCGCGACCTCAAAAACCCGGCAGCCATCATCGACGCAAACCATTCCAATTCCAACAAGCAGTATCAGGAACAGGTTCGTATCGTGAAGGAAGTCATGAACAACCGCAATTTAAACCCGCGTCTGAAGGAGCTGATCAAGGGCGTTATGATCGAGAGCTACATCGAACCGGGCAACCAGAAGATCGGCTGCGGCGAACACGTCTACGGCAAATCCATCACCGACGCCTGCCTTGGCTGGAAGGAATCCGAGGAGCTGATCTACGACATTTACCGTATGTGCTGAAAATATTTAAAAGAACTCCATCTGTGCGGCTGGATTGCAACCACCCAGATCGAAAAATTCCCCGGCTGATTTTTCTTACAGCCGGGGAATACATTTTGTCCCTCAGTTATACCGTCTGCATCATTTCTTCTTTTTCACAGTTTCTCCCGATGTCTCTTTCACCGCTTCTTTCGTTTTATTAGCAACGTATATCTGCATAATCCATTCTTCGTCAATTCAAGAATTTTAAACTTTTCCATTTTGAAAATTCTTTTACAAAGCAAGCTCCTATCATGTTCCCATATCGCAACTTTTTTAATCACAAATTATGTTTTATACTCAGTATGAAAAACGGACATCAGGAAGACAATGCTTTACATGCGCGTTATGAAAAATACGAGCAGATTCTGAAAAATCTGACTATTATGAGCGACATGTTTATGCGGAATGTTTTCAAAAAAACAGAGTGTACAGAATATGTTCTTCAGGTTATAATGAAAGAAAAGAGATTAAAGGTTCTTGAACAGGTTCTGCAGAAAGATTTGAAAAACCTGCAGGGGCGTTCGGCAATTATAGACTGTGTTGCTACGGATACAGAAGGAAGATATTTTAATGTGGAGATTCAGCAGGCTAATGAAGGTGCTTCTCCAAAACGCGCCCGGTATCCACAGCGGACTAATGGACATGAACATACTGAATCCAGGACAGGATTTTGATGAGCTTCCGGAAAGCTATGTAATATTCATAACTGTACGTGATTCACTTGGGTATAGTCTTCCCATTTATCATATCGATCGGAAGATCAGGGAAAACAGCGAGGGTTTCCCCGACGGTTCACATATCGTGTATGTGAATTCCAGTAAACAGGAGAATACAGAGCTCGGAAGGCTCATGCATGATTTACACTGCAAAAACGCAGATGAAATGTACAGCCAGGTTCTGGCAAAAAGGGTACGTGAATTAAAAGAAACCAGAGAAGGAGTTGATTCTATGTGTCGGGAAATGGAACAAATTTACAAAGAGGGCATTGAAGAGGGTATTGAGAAAGGTATCGAAAAAGGCGAAATGAAAAAAGCAAGAGAAGCTTCCTTTATACTTGCGGATATGGGATTGCCGTTGGAGCAGATTGCGCAGGCATTCCATGTCGATGTGCCGCTCATACAGGAATGGATAATAGAAAATATAAGCGCGGCAAAATAGCGATAAAAACCGCCGGAGGGCGGATGGTCATCTTCCACCCGCCGTCTGACGGCTTCTTTCTGTAAATTATAACCGGGTAAAAACACCATAAATGGACAGAACGTCAACGCTCTGCTCAGATTTCACGCATGGACAAATGTGAAAAGCCCCTTTATCCTCTCGGATGCGCCTTTGCATAGATTTCCCGCACTCTTCTGACATTCATGTCCATATAAATCTGCGTCGTGGAAATGTCGGAATGTCCCATCATTTCCTGCACCGCCCGCAGATCGGCGCCGTTCTGCACCAGATGCGCGCCAAAGGAATGCCGCAGGGTATGCGGCGTGATATCCTTGGTGATGCCTGCCTGCGCAGAATAAAATTTGATGATCTTCCAAAACCCCTGACGGCTCATCGACTTCCCGGAGCAGTTCACAAAAAGATATTCGCTCTCTCTTCCCTTCAGCAGCACGGAGCGGCTCTCACCCATATACTGCTCCAGCGCCTTCTCCGCCTCCGTCCCGAAAGGAATCACGCGCTCCTTGTCGCTGTCGCGGCAGAGCACATAGCCCATCGCCATATTGACGTCCGTCAGCTTCATGGAAATCAGCTCGGAGACACGCATCCCGGTGGCATAGAGCAGCTCCAGCATCGCCTTATCGCGAATGCCCTTTGCCGAATCCATCTCCGGCTGATTTAAAAGCTGCACCGTTTCCTCCAGCGTCAAAATCTCCGGCGTCTTTTTCTCCACATGCGGCGCCTTCAGATTGTCGCTCGGGTCCTCTGTGATCGCTTTTGTTTTCATCAGAAAATGAAAAAAAGCGCGGATGGATGCAATCGTCCGCGACACAGATGAAGTGGAAAATCCCTCTTTTTCCATCTGCAGTATGTAGGAATTCAGGCTGGTCACCGTAATATCCTGTACCTTTTCCACACCTTTACCGGACAAATAATGAAATAATTTTTTTAAATCCCTCTGATAGGACATTACCGTACTGTTTGACGCATTCTTTTCCTCTTCCAGATAGCCTGCAAACCGGCACATGTCCTGCTGTATCTGAGGAGCCAGCTCTCTTGTCATATCCATATTTCATAATCTCATCTTTCTTTTGTGTTGCATACGCTGCTTCCAGCGTGCGAAAAACGTCCGCCGGACGTTTTTATCGTATAACTGGCAGCAAAAAAATAAGAGTCGCGCTCCCCCTTATAATTCTCCCCAGAATCATTATTTATGTAAACATTATATGTGCTTTTCCCAAGAAAATCAATGACTTTTTTTGCTCATTTTTCCCCTAAATACGCGGTTTTCCGGTCTTTCCACAAAATATCGAATCCAGAAATTATGTATACAACTATATCTGGTAAAACTCGGCTGAAAAATTTTTAAAGAAAGTATGTGACCGCCTGCTTTAAAAGCCACAGGCCGACACTGCTCTCCAACAGAACGCCTACTAAAAGCAGGGCGGCACAAAGCCCCATCGTCTGCATGAACGGCTTTTCCCCGCTCCACCCCTCCAGCGCTCTCTTGCTGCGGAAGCGCGCTATGCCGCGCTCCATGACCGCCTCCGCCATCATCCAGATAAGCGGCGCGTAAACAAGGCTCTGCGGCAGGATCGACGCCAAAAAGAGCAGAATCCCCATCAGACGCATACGGATCACAAAAATGCTGAGAAACATCCCCGCTGCAAAGCCGATCCAGCACAGAGAAGCTGCCAGCACCGGGATTCCAACAGCAGTGTGCCCAAGCAGGACCAGCAGTAAAAACGCTTTTCCTCTCTGCGCCAGGATCCTGATAAAAAGCGCCTGCCGGTCGATTTCGATATTTTTGATGGAGAGAAGCGTCTGTTCATTGAGAAGCTCATTTTCCTTCAGATAGGTATTTCCCCACAGATTAACAAATAACATTCCCAGAAGAAACCCCAGGAAGAAAAGTCCGGCGATCGCCAGCTCTTTAAGATTGTGCTTTTTCATATAAAAACCCCTGCACCGTCTTTTTACAGACTATGCAGGGGTATGTCCGTTTATGCTTCGTCAAAGTCCTCTTTGCCTACGCCGCAGAGCGGGCACTCGAAGTCCTCCGGAACGTCCTCCCATTTTGTGCCCGGTGCGATTCCGCCTTCCGGGTATCCCGCTTCTTCGTCGTATTCCCATCCGCATACGTTGCATACATATTTCATTGATTTGTCCTCCTTATCAGAATATCTCGCCGTATCAGTTTTCCCGGCGCATCCTTACTATATTACATACTGACAGAATAAGTCAATACAAATCTGAGCACTTAATGGTCACACTCTTAACCGTCTGAAAGGATCAATCCTCATTTGTGTTTACTTTACTTGCTCTTGCCTCCACTTCCTTTGCCTGGATGTCGGACGGAGCCTGCTCATATCTTGCAAATTCATAAGCAAAGTTTCCGCTTCCGCCTGTCATGGAGCGAAGCTGTGTGGAATAGCCGTACATTTCCATCATCGGAACGTCCGCCTCAATGATCTGATTGCCCTTGTGATCCGGGTTCATGCCGAGCACACGTCCGCGGCGCTTATTGAGATCGCCCATAACGTCGCCGGTGTATTTATCCGGGGCCGTCACCTTCACCGATGCGATCGGCTCAAGCAGTACCGGCGCAGCCTCCATAAAGCCTTTCTTGAACGCCTGGATCGCCGCCGTCTTGAACGCCATTTCAGAGGAATCTACCGGATGATAGGAGCCGTCGTACAGGGTCGCCTTCACGCCGACTACCGGGTAAGCTGCCAGCGGTCCGCGCTGAACGGATTCCTGGATACCCTTTTCCACTGCCGGGAAGTAGTTTTTCGGAACGGCGCCGCCCACAACAACCTGCTCGAATACATATGGTGTCTCCGGATCGCCGGAATTTTCGAAGCGCATCTTAACGTGACCGTACTGACCATGTCCGCCGGACTGCTTCTTATATTTTGCATCCACATCGGAATTCTTGCGGATGGTCTCGCGGAATGCCACCTTCGGGCGTGCAAGCTCCACATCCACTTTGTATTTTGTCAGCAGCTTGCTCACGATGATATCGAGATGCTGATCGCCCATGCCGTAAATCAGCGACTGACGGTTTTCCGCGTCGTTGACAGCCTTCATGGTGAGATCCTCCTGCATCATCTTTGCGAGCGCCTGGGAGATCTTATCCTCCTCACCCTTGTTCTTTGCAAAGTATCTCTTGTAGGTATACGGCACGGAAACGTCGATGCCCGCATACTGGATCGGCGTCGTCTTGGTGGAGAGTGATTCTCCGGTCTTTGTGACGTTCAGCTTGCCGATCGCGCCGATATCGCCTGCGTGAAGCTCCGGCACCTCAATGGTCCTGCTGCCTTCCATCACATACAGCTTATTTAATTTCACTTCCACATCCTGCTTCGGATTATAGAGCGTGTCGTCGTTCTTGATAACGCCGGAAGCCACCTTGATGAGCGAATATTTTCCGATAAACGGATCCACGATCGTCTTGAACACGAAAGCGGATTTTGCCTTTGCGAAGTCGTAGTTTGCCTCGTAGATCTCGTTTGTTTTTGTGTTGATGCCCGCAATGCGGCGTTTGTCCGGACTCGGGAAATACTGCACCATATCGTCAAGCAGGTTTGCAACACCGGACAGATTGACCGGCGAACCCATAGCGACCGGAACGATGGAGCCGTCGGATACGTTCATGGTGAGCGCCGCCATGATCTCCGCGGTGGAAAATTCCTCTCCCGCAAAGTAGCGGTCCATAAATTCCTCGGAGGTCTCCGCAACTGCCTCAAGCAGATTCTCGCGGTATCTCTCCAGATATTCCATGGAATAATCCGGAATGTCGCACTCTACCTTCTCGCCCTTGCCTACCCAGCGTCTTCCGGCTTTCTTTACCACGTTTACGTAGCCGACAAATTTTTCATTTTCACGGATCGGCAGATGGATCGGCGCGATCTTCTTTCCGTAAAGCTCGGTCAGATCCTCCACTACCTGGCGGAAGCTGGCATTGTCCACGTCCATGTTGGTAACGAAGAACATCCTCGGAAGCTTGTATTTCTCACAAAGCTCCCATGCCTTCTGCGTGCCTACCTCCACGCCGCTCTTGCCGGAAACAACGATGATCGCCGCATCCGCAGCAGCCGCAGCCTCTTCCGCCTCGCCCACGAAGTCGAAATAGCCCGGCGTATCCAGTACGTTCACCTTGATGTCGCCCCAGATGATCGGAACAACCGTCGTGCTGATGGAGAATTTTCTCTTGATTTCTTCTTTATCATAGTCACTTACGGTATTTCCCTCCGGCACGCTTCCCATGCGGCTGGTAATACCAGATAAGTAAGCCATCGCTTCTGTCAGGCTGGTCTTTCCGGAACCGCCATGACCTAAAATAACTACGTTGCGAATTCTGTCTGTTGTATAAACTTTCATATACTTTCCTCCAATTTCGTTTTAGTCCGGGCAGAAAAACACTGCTTTTCTGCCGCCGCGCGAAGCCTATGGGTATATTCTACTAAAAATACGCGTAAATAGCAAGCAAATTATTCAAGATTACTAACTATATTTTCTACTATATTTTTTCTTTCACACTTCAACGCGTAAAAGGGTTGACATCTAATCCACATCAATAGTACAATATATCTGTTTTGAACGAGATGGTTACAGAAAAGAAGGATATCTGATGAAAAGTAATTTTACTGCCGGCTTTGTCGCTCTGGGGCTGATCGGCGGCTCCATCGCCAGAGCCATTAAACATTTTTACCCGGAGGCTACGGTGCTCGCCTGCGCGAGACGGCGCGAGACGCTCACCTATGCTTTAGAGGAGCATATCATCGACGAAGCGTACGACGATATCTGCGAGGCTTTCTCCCGCTGCGATTTTATTTTCCTGTGCGCGCCGGTGGAGGTGAATATCGCCTGCCTCGGAAAAATCAGGCCGTTTTTAAAGGACGACTGTATTCTGACGGACGTCGGGAGCACTAAGACTGACATTCATATGCAGGCGTGCGCCCTCGGTCTGGAATCCTGGTTTATCGGCGGACACCCGATGACCGGCTCGGAAAAGACCGGCATCGAAAACTCCCAGTGGGCTTTGCTGGAAAACGCCTACTATATACTGACGCCTCCGGAAGGCATTGCCCCGGAAAAAGTGGAGCGCTGCCGTGAGCTGGTCGCTTCCCTGAAGGCGCTGCCGCTGGTGCTCGACTGCAAAGAGCACGATTACGTGACCGCCGCCATCAGCCATCTTCCGCATATTATCGCGGCGACACTGGTAAATCTGGTGCACGATGAGGATACGCCCAACGAGACGATGCGGACTGTCGCAGCCGGAGGATTCAAGGATATCACGCGCATCGCCTCCTCCTCCCCCGATATGTGGGAACAGATCTGCACGACCAACGCAGGCAACATTATTTCCGTGCTGGACGCCTACACGGAAAGCCTGCAGAAGGTGCGCGCGCAGCTTCTTGCAAAGGACAGCCCGGCGCTTCACGCCCTTTTTAAGCACTCGCGCGATTACCGCAACTCCTTCTCCGACCGCGCAAGCGGACCGCTGAAGAAGGTCTACATGCTCTACTGCGATATGGTGGACGAGGCGGGCGGCATCGCCACACTCGCCACGATCCTTGCGAGCAGCGGCATCAGTATCTGCAACATCGGCATCGTACATAACCGTGAATTTGAGGAAGCCGTGCTGCGCGTGGAATTTTATGATGAGGAATCTCTGAAAAAGTCGGTGGAGCTGCTACGCAGATACCGCTACACCGTATACGAAAGGTAGGTTTTCCGATGATTTTTAAAAAGCATTCTCCCTTAAAGGGCGAGATCACCGTTCCGGGCGATAAATCCATCTCGCACCGCGCTGTCATGTTCGGAGCGCTTGCCGAAGGCACCACCGAGGTGACGAATTTTCTGCAGGGAGCAGATTGTCTCTCAACAATAAGCTGCTTTCGCAGGCTCGGCGTCGACATCGAAAACACGCCGGAGCGCATCCTGATCCACGGGAAAGGTCTGCACGGACTGACCGCTCCCGCAGAAACGCTGGACACAGGGAACAGCGGCACCACCACACGGCTGATCTCCGGCATCCTCTCCGGACAGAATTTCACCTCCGTTTTAAACGGCGACGCCTCTATCCAGAGCCGTCCGATGAAGCGCATCATGGAGCCGCTCACACAGATGGGCGCGGACATCGTAAGCCTGAAAAATAACGGCTGCGCACCGCTTCGCATCTGCGGAAGTTCTCTGCACGGCATTCACTACAGCAGTCCGGTGGCGTCCGCCCAGGTGAAATCCTGCGTGCTGCTCGCCGGTCTTTACGCCGACGCTCCCACCAGCGTAACAGAACCGCAGCTCTCCCGCAACCATACCGAGCTGATGCTCGCCGGTTTCGGCGCAGACGTACAGTCTCGCGGCACCACAGCCACCATTCAGCCTGATCCGCGGCTGTCCGCCGCAAAGATCACGGTTCCCGGAGACATCTCCTCCGCCGCCTATTTCATCGCCGCCGGGCTGATGATCCCCGGCTCTGAGATTCTCGTTAAAAATGTCGGCGTCAACCCCACCCGCGACGGCATCCTTCGCGTTGTCCGCGCCATGGGCGGAAATATTACTGTTTTAAACGAAAAAATCAGCGGCGGCGAACCGGTCGCTGATCTTCTGGTAAAGCACAGCGCGCTTCACGCTGTCGACATCAGCGGAGACATCATCCCCACCCTCATCGACGAGCTTCCGGTCATCGCCGTGCTCGCCTGCCTTGCCGACGGGACGACAGTGATCCGTGACGCCCAGGAATTAAAAGTAAAGGAATCCAACCGCATTGACGTAATGGTAAAAAATCTTACCGCCATGGGCGCCCATGTGACGGCTACCGACGATGGTATGATCATCGAGGGCGGACATCCACTTCACGGCGCCGTCATCAACAGCCATCTTGACCACCGCATCGCTATGAGCTTTGCCATCGCCGCGCTCGCAGCCGACGGAGAAACGGAAATCACCGGAGCCGACTGCGTAAATATCAGCTATCCGGACTTTTATGAAACACTGCAGGCACTGATGGTTTAACCCGTCAGTGCCTGCAGCGTAACCGGTCCATCTTCAATGGAGCCCTTGCGGTTGAATACCCCGATGAGCTTTGCCGGATTTTCCGTAAAAAGAGGAAGCAGCTCCGCCAGCGTATATCCGGTAAAAGATGTCAGATTGCGCAGCGCGCGGATCTGCGTAAGCGTGCTGCCCGCCCGCGTGCCGTCTGACGCCAGCTTCGCATCGCCGTCTCTCACGATCACCTCGTTGACACCCAGATGATATCTGCCGTCCGGCAGGCCCGCCGCCATGATCGAGTCTGTAATCGCCACAACGCGCCCCAGCCCCTTTGTTTTCAGCAGAAGCCGCACGATACCGGGATGCAGATGCAGCCCGTCGCAGATCATCTCGCAGTAGATATCCGTCTCCAGCGCAGCGCCAAGGATCGCCGGCTCATGCTGGTGCAGGAGCCGCATTGCATTAAAGGTATGTGTGCAGCAATCTGCTCCGGCTTCTATTGCCGCCATGGATGTCTTATAATCTGCTCCGGAGTGGCCGATCGCCACTGTAATGCCAAGCTCCTTCAGCTTTGGTATCATTTCTACCATGCCTTCTATTTCCGGTGAGACCGTAATATAACGGATATTCCCTTTTGCACGCTTCTGGTATTCCCCTGCAAGATCAATGTCTGGTCCCTGCAGCAGATGCTCCGGCATCGCACCCTTATATTGTGACGAGCGGCACGGTCCCTCCAGATGAATGCCTAAAAGCTGTGCAGCCTCCGTGTCCGACTGGTCTAGCTGCAGGTACTGGTCGATGCATCGCTCTGTCTGCTCCTTCGTGTCCGTCAGTACAGATGCAAGCCAGGAGGTCGTCCCGTTCCCCGCAAAGAATTTGCCGATCTTCTTTAAATCCTCCGGGGACGCGCCGTTTACATCCACCCCGACAGCTCCGTGGGTATGAATATCAATAAAGCCCGGCACTATCTTTTTTCCAGTTGCATCGATAACCCCGCAGTCAGCAGGCTCCTCACCGGATCTGCAGATACGCAGCTTTCCGTCCTCCAGCAGCAGGGATACTTTCTCAAATTGATGTTGAATATATACCTCTCCATTGATTATGAAATATTTTTTCATGGCATCTTCTCCATTCTGCCGTACCATTTCACCCTAAATATCTTTATTCCGGCAATTCAGCAACAAACTCCGTAATGCGCAGCAGCACATCCGGGTGCTCCTGCAAAAGCGTCACCGGAAAATGTGCGGACACATCGCCGTACGCCGCATGGCGTACCACGCTCCGGTGCCAGTCACGAAAACAGCCAAGACGGATTTTCCGCGCATTGTAAATCTCGTTCATTCCAATTGTGATACAGTAGGTCGGCATATCGTCGATCGCACCGTTTAAATCGCCGATTGCATTCGCCGTCCGTGTCTCCCGGCTGATTTTCAGCACGCGCGTGTGCAGACCGCGAAATTCCTCCGGCGACAGCTCATCCTGCGCCTCGTTAAACGCCACATGTCCGTTGATGCCGATCCCTCCAAAGCAGATATCCACGCCGTCAAGCTGTCCGATCAGCTCCTGCAGATAGCCAGGGTTCTTCGGATCCGGGAACACGCGCTGATTTTCCGACATCACCAGCTCCGGATCGATCTGAGAATAGACCGTGCGGTTCATAAAGCCGCGGAAGCTCAGCTTTTCCGAAGCGTCGATCCACTCCTTATCATCCGTCAGATACTCGTCCATATTGATAAACCACACATTTTTCAGACTGATGCCCTCCCGGTTTACCAGCTCCACAAAATAGGGGTACTGCCCGACCGGTCCCACCGGGCAGATAAACACCGTGCGCTCCCCAAGCGCATTCTTTCTCTTTATCTCCTCCGCCATCTCCTGCGCCATCGCCCGAAAAACAGCCGCATTATCCTCCATCACAGTAATCGGTATCTTTGGCGAAGCAAGTAATTCGTCCTTCGTATAGTAGTAGTATGCATGTTTCATCTCGTTCTTCCTCCCAAACCAATGTTACTGAAAACCTGTATATTTTTGTGTAACCTCCAGAACACGATAGACATCCAGATAAGGCTGAAATTCGTCCTCCAGACTGCAGAGGTACCTGCGCAGCTCACGCCACTTTTCCCACGCCTCCTGCCGCCCGCCCTCGCAAGCAGCTCCATCGCCCCGGCAAGCCGCAGAATATATTCTTTATGAAAGGCAAGCAGTTTCCAGAATAATCGCGCCGGCTGCCCGTTTCCATCTGAACGGGATCCGCCGCAGCTTTCCCTCGTACCGTCTTCCGTATCAATTCCCGGAAAAAACTGCTCCGGCTCAAACGCCTCGCAGATTTCTTCTATCCGCCGCATCCGCTCCGCCATCTGCGCGTCAACGCGTTCTCCCTTGCCGTTTAAATAATCGCAGCATTTCAGCGCAGACAGAGCCTCCAGATATGTTTTTGCGTCCTTTGCATTTTTGCCGTATGCCGCTTCAAAATACTCGCCAATCAGCGTCTCAACGTCAGTCTGCTCCTCAAAGAGCATGCGTCCCATCACGTAATTCGGAAGCGCGTTCGGAAGCGCAGCGCGAGGTTTGTCGGAAGCGCGATCCGGTTCCGCACATACTCCGGCAGTTTCTTCGGAATCTGTCCCATATCGTACGATTTCTCAAAGGTCCGGCTGATCGGGGCAAACATCAGCACAAACCGCTCCGGATGATGCAGCCGCTCCTTCACCGGCGGCCACAATAGCTCCTGGTAAAGTAAAAATACGATCCGCGTATCTAAGCCTTCTTCCATTAAGCGGCGGTCAATCTCGTTCAGCAGCGCAGCATACTGGTCGGAAACTGTCGTCTTCCGGCATTCCACGCACTCGCAGACATTGTTGTACTCATCCGCAAGCCAGATATGCAGATAATCCACCTCCGGGTTCTCCCTCGCATACGCCGTCACTTTTTCGGCAAACCGATCCGCCGCCTCGTGATTGTGATAGCAGAGGTTCGTGTTCATCGGCGCTCCCTTATAAAGTCCGCGCATTCCGTCCACCAGCGCCGCAAACGATTTTTCCGGTTCTTTAAGCGGCTCCTTGACCGCATCCCAGGAACCCGTCTCATAGCCGAGCACCTCTCCCGTCCATCCATGTCCCACCTTGTGCAGCAGCAGATCCCTTTTTTTCAGCTCCGCCTCCAGCAGCTTCATGCAGCGGCGGGCATCCTCATAGGTAAAGCTTTCCGCCTCCCGGTAAGGATTCTGCTCATGATGATACCACCTTACAAAGAAAGCATAGGGCACCTTAAACTGCAGGAAAAAGCTATTGCAGCCCACCTTCGGCAGCCAGTCAATAAATTCCCGGACATTCTCAAACGAATCCGCCCCTTCAATGCAGACGCCCCGGTGATAAAAGGACGCCGTCTTTTCGTAATCCGCACAAAGCTTTTCACGGGCGATACGCGGAACATACTCGCCCTCCCTGCCCGGCATCAGGAACCGACAGCCAAGATAATGCAGATAATCATAGACGCCCAGCAGCACGCTGCGCGGACGATTCCCCGCAATCGCACCGCCCTTTGCTGTCACCGCCACACGGAAGCTGTCATTCTCCCGGTCGGAGATTTCCTCACGTCTTTTCCCGGCAGCCCTCGTCTCCACTGCCAACCGTATCGTCCAGTTATTGTCCTTCAGCTCCGGCAGCATCCTGCAAAGATACGCTTCCAGCTCCTTTGCCGCATAGACAACCGCCTGCTGACTGCATTGCTTATAAATAATTCTCATTGTCCCCTACCCAAAAAAGCCCCGTGGAACAGACTTTCGCCGCCCCACGGAGCCTGATCCGCTTTGTCAGATAACCGCTGTGCGTTTTCTTCTTATTATTCGCCCAGCGCCTCTTCCATCAGATCAAACATCACATAATCCTCCAGCGCAACCTCTGCTTCCACGTCGCCGCTGTTGATGAACATCTGCTGCTGTCTCTGATAGTAATCCTGCATTGTTCCGTCTGCGATACCGTTCTTGATATCATCTGCACTGAACCAGGTTGCGTCGCCGGTTTCCACCATGCACGCTTCCTTGTCTTTTGCACACTTGTCAGCGTACAGACCTACTGCGTATTCCCAGTTATCTTCCTGGGAAGCATATGCCATCGCCTTATACAGCGCACGGCTGAAACGGAGCAGGATGTCTCTGTTCTCCTCCGCGTAGGACGGCAGGCAGATCCAGCTTGACAGATTTACAGAATTTGTGGAAAATTCCAGTTCCAGAGCACCATCACAGTTGTCCATGATCTGATTACTGTACGGATTCCATGCCGTGCAGGCATCTACGGAACCGGAAGACATTGCCGCTACCATGTTCGTTGCGTCCATTTCATAAACCTCGATATCGTCCATAGTCAGACCAGCTGCAGCCAATGCACCATTTAAAGCTGTCTCAGAAGACGAGCCTGCATTGTAAGCAACCTTTTTACCCTTCAGATTTGCAATATCATCCACAGAAGTAACCTCTGAGGACGGAAGCACGATGATCCGGTCTGTACTGTGAACAGAACTCGGTGCGAAAATCGTTGCCTGCCCCTTAATGCAGAGTTTGTGCGCGCCGTGTCCGATATAAGCGAGGTCAATGCTGCCGCGAGATTAATTTCCAGCCCTTCCTCAGCGAAAAAGCCCTGATCGATTCCGGTAAGCACCGACCACAGGGACGCATAGTTCGGCATATACGCCACATTCAGCTCAATCGTTTCCTCCGCATGTCCCACCGCTGCCATCGCCAGCGTCATTACCGCCGCTGCCGCCACGCCGAGAAGTTTCTTCATAGTGCCTTTCAACATAATAAAATCCTCCTTTAATGATATTATTTTAACCGCTTTGCGGTCAGTTACTTTATTTGCGTACCGCCAGGAATTCCTGGTATACCTCGTTCCAGATTTCCGCCTTCAGCTCCAGGAAGCGCGGGTGCGACTTTGTCTCCTGCGTTCTTGGATACGGAATATCAATATTTACAATCTTTTTAATACGTCCCGGACGCGCACTCATGATGATTACGCGCTGTGCCAGAATGATTGCTTCGACTACATCATGTGTAATAAAGAAACAAGTCTTTTTCTCCTGCTCCCAGGTGTTTAAAAGCTCCGTCTGAAGCTGTACACGTGTCTGTGCATCCAGCGCTCCGAACGGCTCGTCCAGAAGTAATACCTCCGGACTGCCGGTTTCTGTCCGACACCAAAAGTGATAACCAGAAGCGGCGCGTAAGCCAGCGCCGGGATATTACGGATGAAATTGATCCACGGCTCAATAATCTTCTGGACCGGCAGATACCATGCCATCAGAAATGCCACCGGCAGCGCCGTGACAAAACCAAGCCCGAAGCCGATTCCCACGCAGGTCATGCTGCTGCGGATATCCTTCCAGAAAGCCCCGCGGTCGATCATCGTCTTTACGGACGGAACCACCTTGTCCGCAAACGGGAAGCTTCTTCCGGTCGCCTCCCCGACGGAAAGCAGGTACCAGACAAGCAGCGCGGCGGCCAGGGAGATCAGCAGCCAGACCTTGTCGCTAATTACGATTTTTTTCTTTTTTGTTCCCTTCTCGTTCATGTTTTACCCTCCTTTTATCCCATTATCCACAGCAGGGATGTCCGTGACTGTCTCTCGTATGACTGTTCTGGGAAGGATCCTTCATACAGAGATGTACCGCCGCCGTGGTAAAGGTTTTTGGCAGCGCCAGAATATTCGGATTGGGACCGACATACTTCTTCATGGCATCCTGCAGCGCTTCTTCAACAGTAGCTCGTGTTTTCAGCCCCATTCCTCTGGCAATTCCCGGTTCGCGCGCACCTACAATATAGATGGCGCTGGTGTGCTCTTCTGCCAGATGTCCGCAGCTCATCATGGAGAACCCATGGAAAGGATGGAAGGCATTGGCAAAACGGTATTTTCTGATATATTCCTCATCTGTTCCGAAATATTCACCGTAGCGGTTCATGTCCGGCAGAATGTTCATGGAATCATGCTGGAACATCTCGTAAAGCTCGCGCAGATACGGCCACCGCTCATCGTGGAACCATCCATCGCAGATGCTCGGTACAATAAACACACAGCGGTCGCTCAGCACCCGTTTGTGGCGGATCACCTGCGCGGACAGCGCCTGCATCATCTGGATAGGATTGGTGCCCATACCGTCGCCGTAATGGAAATTTGTCGGCATTCCGAATACCACCACATCATATTTTTTCTCCGCCCAGTGTACGTAGGTGCGCTTGTCAGCCGTCCTCCAGCTGATGGGCTGCATCTCCTTTGCATAGCCGGAATTGATCTCGATCTGGCGCGACTTTGTGTCCAGCACTGCGTCGCAGCAGAAAAATTTCTTACCCATCTTCTCTTCCATAAACATGCCGTGGCGGTCGAATTTCTGACGCATCACGCTGCTTGTGGAAACCGGAACAAAGTCCGGCTTGTGCATCACCTCCGGCACATGGTGGCTGGCGATGCTCCGCCAATGGCTGATGCCGGTCGCGCAATGCTTGTAGCCGCCGGAATAACCGCCGTAGGGATTGCCCTGCGTGTGCCCGATGAGGATTGCCACATCCGCATCAAACACGTATTTGTTCATGATCACATGGTCGCCCGCCTCGGTATATCCAAGGTCTACCAGGTGATCGTAGTCCTCGCTGTCATGGCTGGTGATCTGTCCAAGCGGATAAAACTCATTGAACAGCTCATCGCCGAGAATCGTACGCATCTCCTTCACTGTTGCACGCGGGTGCAGTCCGTTGGAAAACAGAAGGAGCACGTCCTTCCTCTCCACGCCGACGCTGTAAAGCTCGTCGAGACAGGCGCGGATCGCTACCTTGCGGTGCGAGGTCGGCTGGTTGCCGCCCTTTACGATATCCGGGATCACGATAACCACCTTATCGCCCGCCCCGGCGATCTCGGTCAGCGTCGGCATCCCGATCGGATTGCGGATACTCTGCATGGTCGCCTCATAAAGACTGTCCCAGTCCAGCGAAAGGCACGGCGGATCGGGAACCGTCTCGCCTGGAATAAACACATCCGTGGAATCGGGCAGCTCGGCGCTCATCATGCCGTTGCCGTATTCAAACTCTAGCTCATCATTTTCCCTCCTGTTATTCGCCTAAGAACAAACGTATGATTTCCAGGTACTCCTCCGGATAGAAGCCGATCTCGCCCGTAAACCGCGTGAGCGCGATCAGTCCGCCGTCGATTTCTTCAATGGAAGCAAGCATCGCCGCGTTGTCCGCCTTCAGACCGCCGCCGTACACCACGTCCACGCCGTCCGTCCGCTCCTTTACAAAGCGTGCGATCTTTGTGATGTAATCCTTGCCCGCAGGTGTCTTGCCCGGTCCGATACTCCAGACCGGCTCGTAGGCGATCACAACCTTTGATTTATCAACGCCCTCCAGGCCAACCGAGAGCTGCTCGCCGAGCACCTGCTCCCACTGCGGCTGCTCCTCGCTCGTCTCTCCGATGCAGTAGACCACCTTCAGACCGGCGTCCATTGCGCATTTGATTTCCTTATTTAGCAGGCGGTTGACGGCTGACATATCGGATACGCCCGCCTCCGCCAGAATACCCTTTTTATCGTTG
>CABRSG010000015.1 GCA_902473545.1 uncultured Lachnospiraceae bacterium
GTTCGCCGCAATGTACGGCTCACAGTAATACTGCACCGCCAGCGACAGAGCCCCGTAGTCCTTGCTGCCCGGCTGCGCCTGCATGCGCTGGGCCACCTCTTTCTGCACCATCACCGTAATGCTCTTCACCGGCACATGCTGCTCTAAAAGCCCCATAATGATCGGCGTCGTAATATAATAAGGAAGATTCGCCACCACCTTGATCGGCTTCCCGCCGTTCTTCTCCTCCACAAGCGCCGCGATATCCACCTTCAGAATATCCTCGTTTAAAATTTCCACATTCCCATACCCGGCAAGCGTATCCTGCAGGATCGGGATCAGCATTTTGTCAATCTCCACGGCAAGCACCTTTCCCGCCGCCTCGGAGAGATACTGCGTCATCGTGCCGATGCCCGGTCCGATTTCCAGCACAAAATCCTCCTTCGTGATATCGGCAGCCGCAATGATTTTATTTAATACATGCCCGTCGATCAAAAAGTTCTGTCCGAATTTTTTCTGAAAGGCAAATTCATATTTCTGAATAACCTCAATCGTTTTCTGAGGATTTGAAAGTTTTTCCATAATGCTCCTTTACATCCGGTATAATTTGTGCGCGTTTTCCCAGGTCGCATGCTCGACCTCCGCTGGCGTCACGCCCTTTATCTTGGCAATTTCTTCTATTATATAGGGGATGTACAGCGAGCAGTTGCGCTTGCCGCGGTACGGAACCGGCGCCAGATACGGGCAATCCGTCTCCGTCACGATCCGCTCCAACGGAATGTCCGCCGTCACCTCTTTGAGCACCCTGGCGTTTTTAAAGGTCACGACGCCGCCGATGCCGATGTAATATCCCAGCTTAATGTACTCGCGCGCCATCTCCACCGAACCGGAATAGCAATGGATGACACCGCCCGCGAAACCGGGCTTTGCGGCGTGCATCTCTTTAATGCAGTCGAAGGTATCCTTCGCCGCCTCCCGGCTGTGTACGATGATCGGCTTCTCCATTTCCAGTGCAAGCTCCATCTGTGCGGCAAACCATTTTTTCTGTATCTCGTGTGATTCCTTATCCCAGTAATAGTCAAGTCCTATCTCGCCGACTGCCACCGCCTTCGGATGCGCCAGCATCTCCCGCAGCCGCTGCATTTTTCTCTCATCCATCTCGCCCGCGTGATCCGGGTGAATGCCGATCGCACCGTATACAAAATCATATTTCTGCATCAGGCGCCAGGATTCCTCCGCTCCGCGCATACTCGCGCCCACGTTCACCACTGCCCCGATGCCATGCTCCGGCAGACCTTCCAGAAGCTGCCCGCGGTCGGCGTCAAACGCCTCGTCATCATAATGTGCATGTGTATCAAAAATCATGTCCGCTCTCCTTTTTCTCTGCCTGCGAAAGTTCTCTCCGTCTGCTGGCAGAGACTCAGAAATGCTCCGCATTTCTTCGTTCGCTTTGCTCGCCGAATGAACGGAAATATGGCCGCCAGTGCAAGCCCTGCATCCATATTTCTGTTCATTCTTCTCTGCCCTTTACGTATATTTTACCATAATCGCTGCCCTTATGAAAAGCATCTTTCTATTTTTTTGAAAATAATATATACTTGATATTGACTTTCCCCTTTGTGGAAGGTGTAGGATTTGAGCAGGAGGTGGGGATTTGAAGATTCAGCAGGTAGAAGGACTGGTGGGGATCACCAAGAAAAATATCCGTTTTTATGAACACGAGGGGCTGCTTTCCCCTAAGCGCAGCGAAAACGGCTACCGCGATTATACACAGAAGGACGTGGAAACACTGAAAAAGATCAAGCTGCTCAGAAGCCTGTCGTTTCCTATCGAGGAGATACGGCGGCTGCAGGCCGGCACGCTCACCATGGAGGACGGCGCACGCCGTCAGATCATCGTGCTGGAGCGCGAGCAGGCGTCCCTCGAAAAAGCGCAGGGTCTCTGCCGTGAAATACAGGAGCACGGCGAAACCCTGGATACGCTGGACGCCGATCTCTATCTGGAAAAAATGAAACATATGGAAAAGGAGGGGGCTGTCTTTATGGATGTCAAAAAGCATGATCACCGTAAAGCTTACATCGCGCCCGTGGCTGCTTCCGTTATCGTTGTTCTCTTTATCGGAATCGTTCTGTTTGCCCTGATCGCAGAATCCATGAGGGAACATTTGTCCACAGGCGAATTTTTGCTGATCGCAGCGCTGGCGGCATTGCTGCTCGCGGTTGTCATCGGCGTGCTGCTGGCTCTCTGGCAGCGCATCAAACAGATTAAAGGAGGGGAAGAGGATGCTGCTTCTAAATATTGATTATATTCCCGGAAAAGAAATCGCCGAGGCGCTCGGCATTGCAAAAGGAAGCGTCGTCATGTCCAAACACCTTGGAAAGGATTTTATGGCAGGCATGAAAACCATCGTCGGCGGCGAGATCGAGAGCTACACCGAGATGCTGGACGGCGCGCGCAAAATCGCCATGAAACGCATGGCGGAGGATGCCAAAAGCATGGGCGCAGACGCAGTCATCAACATCCGCTATACCTCGTCATCCGTAATGCAGGGAGCCGCCGAGGTGACCGCATACGGAACCGCCGTGCGAGTCAAAAACTAAGCACTGGCATGCATTTTGGGGGGGCGCGGTTCCAGGCACATATTTACAATTACAGCAGGAGATGATACTATGATTAAGCTTACAAATGTTTCCAAGACCTACGGAAACAGCAACATAAAAGCCGTGGATTCCCAGACATGGGAGGTCCCGGACGGCAAGATTACCGGCTTTATCGGACCGAACGGCGCCGGAAAGTCGACCACGCTTAAAATGATCACCGGCATTGTGACGCCGGATGACGGAAGCATTGAAATTAACGGACACGATATTGTGAAAGACCCGATCGCGGCAAAAAAACAGTTCGGCTTCGTCTCGGATTCACCGGATAAATTTCTCCGACTGAAGGGTATCGAGTATCTGCGGTTCTGCGCAGATATCTACGATGTCCCGGAGGCGCAGCGCCGGGAGCGCATCGATCTGTTCGCCAGTCGCTTCGGCCTGACGGACGCCCTCTCCAGCCGGATCATGAGTTACTCGCACGGTATGCGCCAGAAACTGATGGTCATCGGCGCGCTTCTGCACAACCCGTCCGTCTGGATTTTGGACGAACCGTTGACGGGACTTGATCCCGGTTCTTCCTTCGCGCTCAAGGAGATGATGCGCGAACACGCCGCTGTCGGAAATTCCGTGCTTTTCTCCACACATATCCTGGAGATCGCGGAACGGCTCTGCGACTATGTTGCGATCGTAAACCGCGGGCGCATTGTGTTCTGGGGCACGCTGGAGCCGCTCCGTGCCAGGTATCCCGGCGAGATGTCGCTGGAAAATATTTTCCTGGAGATGACAAGTTATGCATAAAGAATTATTACTCACAAAAATTTTGCTTAAATGCGGTCTGGGCGGCGCGCTGCCTGCCGGGAAAAAGAAGTGGCAGACAATCGGACAGTGGGCTCTCTATTTGCTGATCGCCGCCTGTTTTGTGCCGCTGCTGGTTCTGCTCTACCAGTTTGCAAAAGGCATGTATCTGTCGCTCGCGCCTTTGCGCCTGGAATACCTCGCTTATGACATCACGCTCCTGGTACTTTCCTTTACCACGCTGATTTTATCGCTGCCCTTTGCGATGTCGGTTTTGTTCCTGGCAAAGGATATTGAATACCTTCTGCCGATGCCGTTTTCCCCATGGCAGATTGCCGGGGCAAAGCTGGGCACGGTGCTTTTGTACGAATACCTTACCACAGCCGCAATCGGCATCCCCATGTTTGCCGGGATCGGTGCGGCGGCGCATCACGGAATCGTATATTTTCTGTTTGCTCTGCTCGTGCTGATCGCGCTTCCTGTGCTGCCGGTTATTTACGGCTGTCTGCTGGGCGTTCTGATCCTGCCGCTTACCACAAAGCTGCGGCGCAAAGAGACGATCACCACGTTATTTTCCATTGTAATTATCCTTCTCTCCAGCAGCCTGGGCATTCTCGCCTCCTATTTTGGCGAAGCTCTTGATAATCTGGACATTGCAGCAATCCTCACCGGAAATAAGCGGCTGATCGTACAGGCGGAATATATTTTTCCCAACCTGCAGCTTGCAAAAAGCGCGCTGGAAGAGACAAATCCGGCGATGCTGCTCCTCTATGTGCTGACTGCCGCCGCTGCGGTCCTCCTCTTTTTGATCATCGGAAACCGTTTTTATCTGAAAGCGGTGTCCGGTATGAACGAGGTTTCGCAGAAACGCGAAAAGCTTTCCTTTGCGGAGGAAACGCGCGCACTGAAATCTCTCGGCGTCGTGCGAAGCTGCGCAGAAAGGGAGTGGAAGCTGCTTGTGCGTACCCCGGTGTATTTTCTTAACTGTGTGCTGTCTGCTTTTATCGCGCCGGTAATCCTGTTTGTGGCGCTGCTTGCCGGCTGGATCGGAACCTCCGCCGATATCACGGCGGCTTTGCGGCAGGCGTCGCAGTTTCTGACAGTTGTAAGTACAGAGCAGCTTTCCGGCGCGCTCATGCTCACAGTTTTTGCCCTGACGGCACTTTTCTGCATGATGAACCTGTCGGCCGCCACCTGCATTTCCCGCGAAGGAAGTAATTTTATTGAGATGAAATACATCCCGGTTCCCTACAAAAAGCAGCTCCAGGGCAAAATTCTCTGCTCAGTCGCAATCAGCTTCGCGGCAACACTGCCCTACACGCTGTTCCTTACATTTGCCGGCGCAGCAATTCTGCACACCCCGTTGTGGCTGATCATTCCGGCACTTGCCATCAATATTTTTACAGTGTTCGCCATCAGCTATTTTCAGCTCATCGGCGACCTATGGAAACCGAAGCTCTCCTGGACCAGCGAGCAGGCTGCCGTCAAGCAGAATTTCATTGCCATGCTCACCATGCTCGGCGCATTTTTGATTTGCCTGCTGCTTGGGTTTGGCTGTATCGCACTCTGTCTGCTGAAACTTCCCATCTACGGTATCCTCGCCGCAGGTGTCCTCATACTCGGTGTACTCGCCTTCTGTCTGCGCGCCTTCGCGTTCTGCTACAGTGAGCGGGCACTTGCCAAACTTTAATTATATCCCCCGCAACAAGCTGACGCACTTTTGCGGCTTTGAATGGAGAATACGAAATGAGTATATTAAATGTAGAAAATCTGTCCCACGGTTTTGGAGACAGGGCAATCTTTAACAATGTTTCCTTCCGCCTGCTAAAGGGCGAGCACATCGGTCTGATCGGTGCCAACGGCGAGGGAAAATCTACCTTCATGAATATTATCACGGGAAAGCTGATGCCGGATGAGGGCAGGGTAGAGTGGGCGAAAAATGTCCGCGCCGGATACCTCGACCAGCACACCGTACTGGAAAAGGGCACTACCATCCGCCAGGTATTAACCTCTGCCTTCGACTTCCTTCTGGAAATGGAGCAGGAGTTAAACGGAATATACGAAAAAATGGGAGAGGCAGACGATGACACGCTGCAGTCACTGATGGAGGAAGCAGGCACACTGCAGGATCTTCTCACCATGCATGATTTTTATATGATTGACGCAAAGGTTGAGGAGGTCGGCCGTGCACTGGGACTTTCCGAGATCGGGCTGGACAAAGATGTGTCCGAGCTCTCCGGCGGCCAGCGCACCAAGGTGCTTCTCGGCAAGCTGCTTCTGGAAAAGCCGGATATCCTGCTTCTGGACGAGCCCACCAACTATCTGGATAAGGAACATATTGAATGGCTGAAACGTTATCTGAATGATTACGAAAACGCATTTATTCTGATCTCACACGATATTCCGTTCCTAAACAGCGTGATCAACCTTATTTATCATATGGACAACCAGGAGCTGAACCGCTATGTGGGCGATTATGACAAGTTCCAGGAAGTCTACGCCATGAAAAAGGCGCAGCTTGAGGCTGCCCACAACCGTCAGCAGAAGGAAATCGCGGAATTAAAGGACTTCGTCGCCAGAAATAAGGCCCGGGTCGCTACCCGCAACATGGCGATGTCCCGCCAGAAAAAGCTGGATAAGATGGATATTATCGAGCTGGCTGCCGAAAAGCCGAAGCCAGAGTTTCATTTTAAAGAGGCGCGCACGCCGGGAAGATATATCTTCACCACCAAAGATCTGGTGATTGGCTACGATGAGCCCCTCTCCTCACCGCTGAACCTGTCCATGGAGCGGAACCAGAAGATCGTTCTCACCGGGGCCAACGGCATCGGAAAAACAACGCTGCTCAAAAGCATCCTCGGTCTGATCTCTCCCCTGTCCGGCTCTGTGGAGCAGGGTGATTATCTTGAAATCGGCTATTTTGAGCAGGAAATGAGCCAGGATATTGCCACCACCTGCATTGAGGAGATCTGGCAGGAATTTCCCGCCTACACACAGTATCAGGTGCGCAGCGCACTGGCAAAATGCGGACTCACCACAAAGCACACTGAGAGCCGGGTGAAGGTGCTCTCCGGCGGCGAACAGGCAAAGGTGCGCCTGTGTAAGCTCATCAACAGGGAGTCCAATCTGCTGGTGCTGGACGAACCTACCAATCATCTGGATGTCGATGCCAAGGCAGAGCTGAAACGCGCCCTGCAGGACTATAAAGGAAGCATCCTCATGGTCTGCCACGAACCCGAGTTTTACGAAGGCCTTGCAACAGACATCTGGGATGCCTCAAAATGGACAACACGGACAGTATAATACTGTCCGTGTTGTTATTATGCTGCTACTATTCTGCCTGATTAAGCAGTACGCTTTCCAGATCTTCCAGCATAATGCCAAAAGAGGTAACTCCGCCTTCTGCAGTATACCAAACAGCCGGATGCTCCAGAATGATCAGATTTCCGTTCTGATAAGCCTCTGTGCTCATAACCAGCTCATTTTCCATGATCTCTTTTGCAAGCTTTGCACCGTTTGTGCCGATTGCAGCATCGCGGTCCATAACAAAGATATAATCCGGTGCAAGGGAAACGATCAGCTCAAAGGATGCCTCGCTTCCGTGTGCAGATTCCGCTGCGCCGCTCTGTCTGTCAGCTTTTTCCTGCTCGCTGGTACCTTCTGTCTGTCTCTCTGCACCTTGCTGCGCATCTGCTCCCCTGCCGCTTCCGCCTTCACCTCTGCCGCTTCCGCCGCCGCTGGACGCAGTATCCGCGCAAAGATTTTCAAAACCAACCTCCACGCCGATCACAGAGCAGCGTCCGCCGTTTCCGATTACATTAAAGCTTCCGCTGGTGCACATACCAACTACTGCTGTTTTTCCTTCTGCTACTGCGCGTAATGCCTCGATGCGCTCGTCAAAACCTGCAAATTTTTCATCCACCTCTGCCTCTTTGCCAAAAATAGATGCAACGGTGTGCGCATTTTTGCGGGTGCTTTCCAGCACGCCCAGCTCTGTATCTGTGGTCAGGCGAATTACCGGTGCGATTTCACTGAGTGCATCATAGCTCTCAGACATACGTCCGCCCATAAATATAATTTCCGGCTCGCAAGCCATCACAGCTTCCATATCAGCTTCTTTAACGGAACCAAGATTTGCAACAGCATCATCCTCTACATAGCTCTGCAGATAATCCAGTGAGGTGCTGGCCGAACCAACCACGCGGTCACCAAGACCGAGGCTGTCAATAATATCCAGCATTGCCATATCAACAACTGCCACGCGCTCCGGATCATAGGGAACAGTTACCTCTACTTCCTCGCCCGCTCCGTTCAGAGCTGTTACCGTGATCGTTTCTGCTGCATTTCCCTCTTCCGCCTGGCAATATACTGCCGCGCTCAGCGCTACTGCTGCTGCCATAAGTACAGAAATTGATTTTTTCATAGTATCCTCCTTAAATTTGATTTATGTCCCATGGACCGGTTAATAATAGATAGAAAGAGGCTTTCCCTCGATTTCCATAATTTCAAAGTCTACATCGTAAATCCGGGATAACGTTTCTTTCGTCATCACCTCCCGCACTGTCCCGAATTTTGCAATTTTTCCATCCTTAAATGCGCAGATGTAGTCTGAATAAAATGCCGCATAATTAATTTCATGCAGCACTAAAATCACCGTCTTGCCCAGCTCATCGCAGAGGCGACGGACAATTTTCATCATATTTGTGGCATGGTAAATATCAAGATTATTTGTAGGTTCATCCAGAAGCACATATTCCGTGTCCTGAGCGATAACCATTGCAATATAGGCACGTTGACGCTGTCCGCCGGATAATTCATCGATAAAACGGTCGCGGAACTCGTTCAGCTCCATATAGGTAATCGCCTGCTCCACGATCCGCTTATCCTCCTCCGTCAGACGCCCGCCGGAATAAGGGAACCTTCCGAAAGCAACAAGCTCTGCAACAGTCAGCTTCATCTGAATATTATTGCTCTGTGTGAGAATCGCCAGTCTCTTTGCAAGCTCTTTACTCCTCCACCGGGAAATATCATTTCCCTCAAAGGATACCTGTCCCCCGTCTCTTGCAATCAGACGCGAAATAACACCCATAACCGTTGATTTTCCGGCTCCGTTGGGACCGATCAGGGATACCACTTTCCCCTTCGGTATCTCAAAGCTCACTTCGTCAACTACAGCTTTGCCGTCATATTTCTTTACCAGTTTATCTACAATCACGTCTCATGACCTCCTGTTTTTAAGCAGCAGATAGAGGAAATATACTCCGCCGCCCACTGAAATAAATACGCTGATCGGAACAGAATAAACGTAAACCCGTTCTACAATACACTGTCCGCCAATCAGAACGATCATGCCAAACAGCGTGGTTCCCAGTACCAGCAGAGAATGCCGGTAGGTCTTCAAAAGCTGTCTGGAAAGATTTGCAATAATCAATCCGAGAAAGGAAATCGGACCCACCATGGCGGTTGCCACCGCAATACAGATCGTAACCCCAAGCAGCAGATGCCGTATGCTGCGGTCATAATCCACGCCAAGATTGATTGCCTGATCCTTTCCCAGCGTCAGTACATCAAGCAGCGCAAGGTCATCTTTCAGCACGAAGATCAGCACAGCAAGTATAATTACAGAAAAAGCAATGACCTCCGTATTGATATTATTAAAGCTTGCCACCAGCGTGCTGAGCAGCGTGTCGTATTCATTCGGGTCCATTACCCTGGTCAGCGTTTCCTGTATGCTGGAAAAGAAAGAAGTCAGCACAGTACCGATCAGCAGGACATACAGCACATTATGGTTTGTTTTCCTGAAAAGATAGCTGTAAATAAAGGTCGCCGTGATCCCCATCAGCAACAGGTCCATTGCAAAAGAAGCGTTGGCATTTACCGCGAAAATACTTGCCGAACCGAAAAAGAAATAAACCACCGTATGTATCAGTGTATAAAGGGAATTCATTCCCAGAAGGCATGGCGTTACGATCGTATTGTTGATAATCGACTGAAAAATAATGGAAGCTCCGCCTATAGCAAATGCTGTAATCAGCATTACGATCAGCTTCGGTATCCTGATCTTCATGGCATAATGAAACAGTTTGGGGTTGTCGAACTTTACCGCAACAAACAGGTAAGCCACCGCACATACCAGCGCGATTACCGCCAAAATGATCAGTTTTGTTTTATTGGAAAGGCGTCTGACATTTGCTTTCACTGCCTGTCACCTCCCGCCGTATTTTCTTTTATAGCCCCGCAATTTCCATTTCCGACGGTCCCAAAGCGGACCGCCCTGCGTCCGTTTTTCAGACGGTACAAAAGCAGACCGATAAACAGAATACTGCCAATGATTCCCACGATCAGCTCGATTGGCAGCTCGTAAGGTGCAATCGCAATACGCCCGATCATATCACAAACCAGGACGAAAACGGCTCCGAACAGCGCTGTGTCTGTCAGCGTTCCGCGAATCTTATCACCCTTAAACATGGCGACCACGTTCGGGACGATCAGCCCGATATAGGAAATCGAACCGACAACCACAACCACAGATGCCGTTATCATAGCGGCAATGCTCAGCCCCATAAAAAAAACCAGATTGTAGGGAACACCAAGGTTTTTTGAAAAGTCCTTTCCCATGCCAACAATGTTGAAATGGTTTGCAAAGATAAACGCCAGTATTACCAGCGGTACAACCAGATAAACAATCTCATAGCGCCCCCGCAGAACCAGTGAAAAATGCCCCACCAGCCAGGAAGACAGCGCCTGTGTCATCTCATATTTGTACGCCAGATAATTGGTAATTCCGTTGATGACATTGCCAAACATAATACCAACCAGCGGTACCATAACCACATCCTTAAACTGGATGCTCTGGATAAACCAGACAAAGATCCAGGTTCCCGTAATGGCAAAAATAAAAGCAAAAATCGCCCTGCTCCACAGGGTGGACGACGGCATAAACAGCAGTGCAAGCAAAATGCCGAACTGTGCCGAAGAAATCGTAGCTCCGGTGGTCGGCGATACAAACTTATTCATACAGAGCTGCTGCATGATCAGACCGGCAACACTCATACCGACACCGGTACATAAAATAGCCAGCAGGCGCGGCAGTCTGGAGATCAAAAACACCTCCCACTGTTCCGTGTCTCCGCTTATAAGACCTGCCGGGTCCACATCCAGAACCCCGATAAACAGCGATATAAATGATAATATAAGCAACGCTGCCGCTAATATAATTGTAAGACGATATTTTTTGATAAAAATCCCTCCATTGTTAGTTTATCCTAACCTTTGTTGTAAAAAAAAGAATATCGCCGGCACTTTTTCCGTAACCTGCAAGACCTGCCACCGGCAGCTCTCTTCGGATGCATGGCAACACAGAAAATGCGAGCTGTGCTTATTCACAGAGCGCATTATAACAAAAGCTCTTCCGCTATTTCCACTCCAAAAAGATTTTTCAAGGCTCCAAAAAGCTACTTTTCCGGCATTCTGTGGGAGAAACTCCGATCACCTCCCGGAATGCCCGCGAGAATTTGCTGCTGTTGTCATACCCAAAAGCTGATGCAATTTCTGCAACCGACGTGTCTGTTGATTTTAAACAGTGCGCCGCCGAGCGCATTTTATAAGCACGGATATATGCCTGGATGGATTCTCCGTAAACACTATAAAAACACTTCTTTAACTGCGCAGGAGAAATATAAAACTGCGCCGCAAGCTGTTCGATCGTCACTTTTCTATCCATATGATCGTTGATGTAACGGCACACATCCTTCGCAAGCTCCACCTGGGATTTCCGGCATGAGCGCTGCCCCGACTGTGAAAGCGCAGGATCAAGGCTGCTTAAAAACAGAAACAGCTCCAGAACCTTCACCTTCAGATAGCCCTTGCGGATATCCTCGGGAACCGTGTAAAGCTCGGAGAAAATATGCTCCAGACGCGCAGTGGAGCGCATAATAAAATAGCGGTTTTCCCCGCAGAATTTTTCCAGAAGCGCAGCGGGCTGCACCCGCACATCCGCCAGAAAGCAGGAAAGACAGCGCGGAGTCAGCGCCGGATCTATGATCACAGAAACGCCGTGGTAGTGTCCCATAGGACAATACACGGCAGCGCCGCAGCCAGCACTTTTGCAGACTGCCATATCACCCTTGGTCAGATAAAAGAACTGATCTCCGGCGTCATATTCAAACCGCCCCTCCCGGCAGTGTGTGATTTCCAGCACGCCCGCCGGGTAAGAGGGCGGATAGGTGTACGTCTGCGTGTGAGCGTCCTTATAACACAGCCATATCCCCGGAAATACGGGATATTCCGTAATCGTCAGCTCGCCTTCCCCATTCTCCACCCGGTAAGCAATACTATCTTCATTTTCAAAAAGGAGTCTGGCATCCTGATCGCAGGTGCCTTCGCATAAATTCATCTTCATGCAGATTATGATAGCATCAGACCTTTATTTTGTCAAACTGTCCTTCTCCAGCATCCCCAGGTACTCCTCAAATACCTTGAGCGCAGCCGCCACCGGCTCCGGGGAAGACATATCCACACCGCATATCTTCAGGAGGTCGATCGGGTCCATGGAGCTGCCGCCGCTTAAAAATTCCTTGTATTTTTCCACAATGCCCGGCTCGCCTGCCAGTATCTTGCTGCTGATCGCGATCGCCGCCGCAAAACCGGTCGCGTACTGGTATACATAAAATGGCGTGTAAAAATGCGGGATCCGCGCCCATTCATACTGGATCTCTTCATCCGAAACCATCTGTTCGCCAAAGTAATCCTTATTCAGCCTATGATAGATGCCACAGAGCTTTTGGGCAGTCAGAACGCCTCCCTCCTGCACGATATCGCGGTGTGTCATCATCTCAAATTCCGCGAACATTGTCTGGCGGTACATCGTTCCCTTAAACTGATCCAGGAAATAATTGATCAGATAACTCCGCTCCGTCTCATCGCTGCTGTTTTCCAGCAGATAATGGTTCAGCAGCGCCTCATTGCAGGTGGAAGCCACCTCCGCCACAAAAATGCGGTATCCGGCGTAACGGTAGGGCTGCCTGTGATCGGAATGCCAGCTATGCAGGGCATGTCCCATCTCATGCGCCAGCGTAAACACTGCATTGAGTGTCCCCTGGTAGTTCAGGAGAACATACGGATGCGTTCCGTAAGCGCCCCACGAATAGGCGCCGGTACGTTTTCCCTCGTTCTCGTAAACGTCGATCCAGCGGTTGTCAAAGCCCTCCTGCAGAAGCGCCGTGTAATCCTCTCCCAACGGAGCGAGCGCCTTTTTCACAATCTCCTTTGCCTCCGCAAAGGGGTATTTTTTCTGCGGCATCTCTACGATTGGCACATAATTGTCGTACATATGCAGTTCATCCAGCCCAAGCATCTTTTTGCGCAGCCCGGTATAGCGATGCATCAGCGGCAGATGCTCCCGGATAGTTTTTACAAGATTTTCGTAAACCTCCATCGGAATCGCATTTGCGTTAAGCGCCTGCTCCATCGCTCCGGCAAATTTATGCTGCTTCGCAAAAATATCCGCCTGCTTTGCGTTTGCATAGTAGGTTGCCGCAAGCGTATTGCAGTACTGCGCATATACGCCGTAAAGCGCCGTAAACGCCGATCTGCGCAGCGTGCGGTCGCTGTCCTTCAGCATGGGAATGTAGTTTCCATGCGTGAGCGGATGCGCATTTCCAGCGCTGTCCACCGCGTTCGGGAAACGGATGTCCGCATTATTAAACATGGAAAAGATATTTGACGGCGCCTGTCCAAGCTCCGAAAGCTTCGCCAGCAGCTCTTCCGTCTGCACATCCAGCACATGCTCCCGCTGACGGACGATCTGCTCCACAGCCCAGCGGTAATCCGCAAGCTCCGGCGTCTCCGCAAAAAATTCCGCAAGTTTCTGCTGCGGCAGTGCAAGCAGCTCCGGTTCCAGCCAGGCAGTACACCCTGAAAGCTCTGTTCCAAGAATCTGCATCTCGCCGCTCAGCTTCTGGTACTTCGCCTCCGCCGTGTCCTCGTGGTATTTCTGATTCGCGTAGACATGGAGCTTTTCATACAGACAGCTCATTTCTTCCTGCAGCATCAATGCCCGCAAAAGCTGCTCTCCGCTCTCAGCCAGACTGTCCTGCCGGGACACAAACTCCTTCATCAGCTCCCGCAGCTTCTCCACATCCTGCACCATTAATTCTTCATTTTCATACATATCCTGCATATTCCAGGTATCTTCGATTTTCTGCTCACATCGCTTCATTTTATAAAATCCTCCACTGGTAGTAATCATAAAGTAAGCTTTGCTGATAATCATAGCATTTCATGCCTGTTTTGTCAAAATTTACAGCTTTACGATTTTTTCTACGCTATTTTAGTTTATGTAATATATACTATTTATATGTTGATTTATATTTGTTTATGTGCTATATTTGTTTTGCATCTTAAATGATTCTGCTTTCATTTCGTGCTTCGAATCCGAAGCATTTCCCGAATTAGCAGTAAGCACAAAAAGGCGAGGAGGAAATGTTTATGACACCAAAATTATCAGCGTATTTTCCAATGCTGAAAACGCGAGAACAAGTATTATCAAAAATAAGAAGCAGCGATGAGCTTCAGAAACTTTTTGACAGTTGGACTTCGGAGCAGCAAACCGAATTTCTGGACTTTACCACAGGCGTTCGCGGTGCAAAAATGCTTTACGATTTCATGTTCAAGGAAATTCTGAATCCGGAAACTGTCCCGGAGCGCATGGAGGATCTGCTTTCCTGTCTGCTCGGTCAGAAGCTGAAAATTCTGCGGGTGTTGCCTAACGATTCCACCCGGATTGCAGATGAAGCTTCCCTTTTAATCACGGATATCGTTGTCGAGCTGGCAGACGGAAGCATCGCCAATGTTGAAGTGCAGAAAATCGGCTATGCGTTCCCCGGTGAGCGCAGCGCCTGCTATTCCGCAGACCTTTTACTGCGTCAGTATAAGCGCGTACGCGGTCAGAAAAAGAAAAAATTCAGCTATAAGGATATCAAAGATGTTTTTACTATTGTTTTATTCGAAAAAAGTCCGACTGAATTTCAGCTTTATCCAGACGTATATCTGCATTATTTTCAGCAGAAATCCAACAGTGGTCTGCATTTGAAATTACTGCAGAAATATCTGTTTATTCCCCTTGACATCTTCCGGAAAATTCAACAAAATAAGGGTATAGAAAGCAAACTGGAAGCCTGGCTTGCCTTCCTCAGCCTGGATGAGCCGGATGATATTCTCCGCATTCTGAAGGCATACCCGGAATTCAAGCCGCTGTACGGACATGTCTATGATATGTGCCAGAATATGGAGAAGATTATGGGATTATTTTCAAAAGAATTGCAGGAGCTCGACCGCAACACCGTGCAGTACATGATTGATGAAATGCAGGAAGAAATCAATCAGCAGAAAGAGCAGCTTGCACAGAAAGAGCAGCAACTGACACAGAAGAACCAGCAACTGACTAAAAAAGATTTACAGATACAACAGCAGGCGCAGAAAATCGCCGAGCTGATGCAAAAGCTGGAAAATCAGAAAAAATAGTAGATGTCAAAAGATGCGTAAGCACCGAAAAATCACAGCAGACTCATATAACCCTACACGGGCGGATCTGTCTGAGCGTCAGATGTGCGCCTGGCTCATCAAACATCTTCCAGGCGCCCGTCTCACCAATATTACAGCCGAAAACTTTGATTTCGGCAATCCGCTCATCGGTTATAATAATTCTGAAAGCAGCACCTATCTCTGCTGCCATCCCGCGAGACATTTTTTCAGCGCCGCGTTAAGCTGCATCTGTTCTTCCTCCTTAAGCATCGCAAACATCTTGCTGCAGTCTGCGCCGCTCTCCACGTTATGATGCAGGAAATGACCGCATTGGCGCAGAAGCGTCATAGTGACTTCAGATAACGTCATATTTTCCTCGTCAATCGGCCGCATCTGTGGTTTGCTTTCGCTGTGTCCATGTTCCCCGCGGCCATGTTTTCCTTCTCTGCCGTGTCCATGCCCGCCGCGGCCGCATCCTCTCCCGCCGCCGTGTCTATGCTCACCATGTTCGCCGCGGCTTTCTCTTTCGCCTTCTTCTACCGGAATCCCAAAGTGCTCTTTTCCCTTCGGGCAGTGCAGATTATCGACCGGACAGTGGCGGTCGCAGCACGGGCAGACTTCTTTTCCATCTTTTGTCATTGTATTATTTTCTGTATTCATCGTTCATCCCTCCGTTTTCTTCTTTAACTGTTGTCTTTCCATACGCCATTGCGTCAGAAGCCTTCGCAGCATTTCCTTTAACTGTTCCTGTTCTTCCAGAGATAAAGCCAGGAAAATTTCCTCCGCACGCGGCTTTGAGCCTTCCGTTTTTTCCGCCTCAGCGGCCGCTTTCCCCGCATCCGTGAGACGAAGAATCATTTTGCGGCGGTCCTCATCCTTTTCTTTTACAAGAAAGCCCTTTTCCTCCAGCTTTGCAAGAATTTCGCTTAAGGAACCCGGCTCGATCCCAAGCCGCTCCTGCAGCGCCCTCTGGCTCATCTTTGGATTTTCCAGCAGAATGCCCAGTATCCGGTTCTGTCCTCTCTGCCGCCCGCTTTTGCGCTCCGCAATATATCCGCAGCGGATAAGAAGCTCCTGCAGAGAAGCCTCCTCTATCTGAAATCCTTCCATACGTCCGTGATAGCCGTGTCTGCCGTGATGCTCCCCTCGCACACAATTATCGTTTATCTCACATTTTCTCATTTGGAATTCCTCTTTTCTTTATTATTTCGGTACCTTGAAATTATCTTATCATTCCTTCCCCCATTTGTCAAGGTGCCTAATTATTTTCGTAAAAAAACGGAGAATCCTCCAATTCCCCGTTTCTGCCCTTTGCAATAATACGCATTCTTTTTTATGTGAGGCATGTTTTCAATACCTCTTTCAGCGCGTCCTGCTCTCCCTGCGACGCACGCATTTCCAGACTCCAGTCAAGGTCACGGTATTTTTCGCAGCGCGCATCCTCCTTTAAAAATTTTTGCATATTTTCCAGCATGTCCATGCTCCAGACACTGCTGTCAATCTGCGCCGTCGTATAAACGCCCCTCTCTATCATTTCAAAACCAAAAATATCCTTGGCATGCGTTTTTTCTGCGCTGTTGATCACTTCTGCCACCAGATGGCATGGGATAAACAAAACTCCGCTGTCTGTTCCCATAACCACATCGCCCGGAAGACATACCCCCTGCCCGATTCTGCAGGCGCTATTATATCCGGTGATCACACACTCCCGGATCGGTGTCGGATCAACACCGCGATAAAATACCTGTGTTCCAATTTTTTTCATCTGCTCAATGTCCCGGATGCCGCCCCAGATCACCGCTCCGCCGCGTTTTGTCTGTGCCGCAATTGCAGTAGTCAGATTCCCGCCGATAAAGGTTCCGTTAAAAATCTTATCATACATGTCTGCAACCAGCACATCCCCTTCCACCAGGCTGTCTACTACCCACTGATTGCACATACCCTTCCAGTTTTTCTGTTCGCCCGCTGATTTTACAACAGAAAATAAATCCGGTCTTGTCGGCATAAAGGTGCATGTCACTGCACGTCCTACCAGCTTCTGTCCGCCGTGAAGCATCTTCATCCCGCCCTCAAACTGGAAATGATAGCCCTTGATATAAAGCGGAAGCCAGATTTCCTCAAGCGTCATTGTCCTTAACTTTTCCAGGTATTTCTCCTCCACTTTCGGTCTGCCGTCTGCAAAGCGCTCTCCGTGCCACTCCTGCGTCAAAGCAATTATTTCATTCCTGTCATTTAATATCACGTCTTCTTCTCCTACTGTTTTTGTTATTTTCTTCTACAGAACCCCCGGGGCCCTCCAGTATGCCTCCGGTGCAGTCTCCCAGAGCGGCATCGCTAACGCCATCGGATCAAACACGATTGTTCCCTCACGGATCGTCATAACGCACTCCAGGCGCCTGCTCCCATTCATTCTCGCATGCCCGCTGTCCGCATAGCCAAACTGCCCTTCCTGTACTTTAAGCACTGCAATATCTGCACAGCCATTGATACGCAGATCTCCAAGCTCCGTATGTCCGATAACCTCCGCCGGACGCTTTGTTGTCCGAAAAATAACTTCCTCCATCGTCATGCCCATGCTCAGATATTTTGACATGACATGCGTCAGATTAATGACTGGCCCTGCAACATTATCAAGATACAGGTCTGTTGAAATCACATCCGGCGCAAACCCCTGCTGCCATGCCGGAACAGCATTGCGGAACCAGAAGCTGCCCGCTCCGTGCCCCAGATCAAAAATCACGCCTCTTTGACGAGCCGCAAACATTTCCCTGCGCACACATCCGCTCTCATCCAGAACAGGAAACTGCTGGGCATATACATGCGTGTGAATGTCGCCCGGACGGAGCTTACTTAAAATCAGCTCCTCATATGGCCGTCCCGGAAGCGTCGGCTGAAAATCCGCCATTACCGGCTT
>CABRSG010000016.1 GCA_902473545.1 uncultured Lachnospiraceae bacterium
CTGAAACTCGCGGATCTGCGCCTCCAGAAGCTTTATGTTGCGCCCCGCTGACAGCGCCGCAATTTTTATATCCTTATTTGCTCTCGCTACCTCCAGCGTCTGTGTGCCGATGGAACCGGTAGCTCCCAGAACTGCAATTGTTTTCATAAGCATTCCTTCCTCAGATCATCAGATTCGATAAAAAATAAATGATCGGCGCCGTAAAGATCACGCTGTCGAAGCGGTCGAGAATCCCGCCGTGTCCCGGGATCAGCGTCCCGTAATCCTTAATTTCATGATTTCGTTTGATAGCGGAAGCCGCCAGATCACCGACCATGGAGATCAGCGCGCCTGCGGCGCAGATTACCGCATAAGAGACCACCGGATTTTCCGCCTCCAGATGCGCGCCGACGATCGCCGCATAGATCGCGCCAAGGAGCGCTGCGCCAAGCACGCCCCCGACAGCTCCTTCGATTGATTTTTTCGGACTGAGGATCGGCGACATTTTATGCTTTCCAATCAAGATCCCCACACAATACGCGCAGGTATCACAACCCCACGAACAGATGAAGATCAGCCAAACAAGAAAAGCTCCGTCCTGCATCGTTCTTGTGAGGTAAATATAGGAAAGCATCACGCACACATAGACGATGCCGAAAAACGACGCCATTACCTGTTCCGCCCGGTACTTTGGAAAAGCGAACACATAGACGGCAAGCACCGCCGCCATCGCAAATACCAGATAAATGGTACTGTACGCTTCCAGCCCCAGAAGCAGCAACACATAGTAAAGCGCCGCCGCAAGAAAGCCCGTTATCGCAAGCCCTTTGCTGTCTTTTTTCCACACGCCTACCGCACGGTACAGCTCCCCGAGTCCAATGAGGGAGACAGCCAGCGCTGTCCCCCACAAAACGTAGCCCCCGGGGATAATCGTGAGCAGTGCAACTGCCATAATAATGATACTGCTTCTTAATCTAACTGCAAACATGATTATTCCCTCTTTTATCTCTTATCCAGAACGCCGCCGTAGCGCCGTTCCCTTTGGTTGAATTTTTCGATCGCCTGCCAGAGATTTTCTTTCGTAAACGCCGGCCATGGAATATCGGTAAAATAAAACTCACTGTATGCAAGCTGCCACATCAGATAGTTTGACAGGCGCAGCTCGCCGCTGGTGCGGATGAGAAGGTCGGGATCCGGCACCTCGCGGGTATCGAGATACCCGGAAAACAGCTCCTCCGTGATGTCCTCCGGCTTTAGCTTTCCGTCCACGCAGTCCGCGGAAACTCTGCGGATCGCGCGTACGATTTCATCCCTGCTTCCGTAATTAATCGCAATCTGGAAATTAAGCCCCGTGTTATCCTTCGAGCTTTCCTCAAGATTGCGCAGGCTCTCCTGCAGATCAACGGCAAGCGCTGTCGGATCGCCAAGCACGCGCACCTTCATATTATTTTTCTGCGCGGTTTTGATACAGGTTTTCGTGTAGCTGCGGAACAGCCGCATCAGACCGTCCACCTCGTCTTTAGAACGCTTCCAGTTTTCCGTAGAAAACAGGTAGACTGTGAGATACTTGATGCCAATGTTCCAGGCATCCTCACAGATGACTTCCAGATTCTTCGCGCCTCTGGAGTGTCCGTAATTGCGCGGCATTCCCTTACTTTTTGCCCACCGCCCGTTACCGTCCAGAATGATCGCAACGTGACGCGGAATTGTAAGCTCGCTTCTGTCCATCGCCCTATACCGTCATGATCTCTTTCGATTTTTCCTCTACCGCAGCGTCGATATCCTTGATGTATTTGTCGGTGAGCTTCTGCGCAGCAGTCTCCAGCTCCTTGATCGTATCCTCTGATACGTCCGTACCCTTCAGCTTCTTGAAAGCGTCGTTTGCATCGCGGCGGATATTGCGGACCGCAACCTTTGCGCCCTCGCCTTTTTTCTTAACTTCCTTCACCAGATCCTTTCTGCGCTCCTCGGTAAGCTCAGGGAACACAAGACGGATCACCTTGCCGTCGTTCGTCGGGTTGATGCCAAGGTCTGAGGTCTGAATCGCCTTTGTGATCGCTTTCAGCATACTGGAATCCCACGGCTGGATCTGGATTATACGCGGCTCCGGCACGTTTACATTACCCACCTGCTGGATCGGCGTCGGGGTTCCGTAATAGTCAACCATAATGCGGTCAAGCACGTGCGGATTCGCACGGCCTGCGCGGATGGAGCCAAACTCCGAGAGCAGGTTGTTAAACGTCTTTGTCATTTTTTCGTCAAATACTTTCATTCTTTCATCCATGATTCTTCCTCCTGGTTTTTCTGTTTTATATGTCCGGTGTTTATACTACACCGTCACCTTCGTGCCGCTGAACTTACCGCTCACGGTATTTACGATGCTGTTTTCTTCGTTCAGACCGAACACAAGCATCGGCATTTTATTTTCCATGCAGAGAATGGAAGCCGCCAGGTCTACCACTCCAAGGCGCCTGTCAATCACATCCTGAATGGTGATCTCCTCATATTTTTTCGCATCCGGATTGGATTTCGGATCGCTGTCGTAAACGCCGTCGATCGACTTGGCAAGAAGAATAACCTCCGCCTCGATCTCGACCGCGCGCAGTACCGTGGTCGTGTCCGTCGAGAAATACGGATGTCCCGTGCCGCCGGCGAAAAACGTAACCATACCCTTTTCAAAGCATTCGTTTACCTTGTCCTTGGAAAACAGCTCGGTAAATGCGCCGCAGGCAAACGGTGTAAAAATCTGAGTTTTTATGCCAACAGAACGGAAAATCTCCGATACATAGATACAGTTCATGACCGTAGCCAGCATACCGATCTGGTCCGCCTTTGTGCGGTCGATATTCTCACTGGAACGTCCCCGCCAGAAATTTCCGCCGCCGATCACGACGCCCACCTCTGTGCCGGCATCCACAAGCTGTTTTACCTGCTTCGCCACGCCGACGACCGTCGGCTCGTCAAAACCTGTGTGTTTCTCCCCTGCAAGCGCCTCGCCGCTTAGCTTCAATAATACACGTTTCATACTGTACACTCCGTTTCAATATCTTTTGCGGACGGCAGTATGCCATCCATTTGCAACAGTATAACATACTTTACAAAGATTTAATACACTTTTTTTTCAAACCATGGTAAACTGTTAAAAGATTTAGAAAGAAAGGGATATACAAATGAATATTGATGACAAAAAGACAGCGCTGGACGACGATTCGCTCCTCTACCAGAAGCGCGACGATTCGCTGAAGAAGAAGGATACTTCCAATTTAAGCCGCACGCAGAAGGTCGGTTATTTCAGAGATTATTACCTGCGGACGGTCATCGTTGTCATTATCGCGGTTATCGCAGTCAGCTCGCTGGTGTACACGATGTTTTTCCGCCACCAGACCACGATCCTGTCTGTCGCCTTTATCAACGAGGCATGGCTGCTGGACAACACCGGGCTGGACGACGCTCTGCGCGAATACTATGAACTGACAAGCGACGATGAGCTGCTCGACTGTTCAAACTACAGCCTTGACCAATACGGCGATCAGATGAAGCTCACTACCTTAATCGCTGCGCAGTCCGTCGACATTCTGGTCTGCCCGGAAGACCAGTTTAACGAGTATTCCGAACGTGGTTATCTCGCCGACCTCTCCGAGCTGCTTCCTGCAGAGCTGTACGGGCAGTTTGCAGATCAGATCATGGAATCCAGCGAGATAGAGACCGATGATGAAGGCGCCGTTTTGAATACCCTTCCCGCCGCCCCGCACGGCATCGACATTTCTGACAATGCCGTCTACCAGGCATACGGCGGCATGGGCGAAAAAGCAATCCTCTGCGTGCTCTCAAACACAGAGCGCACAGACAGCGTTATCCGTTTTCTGGAATATCTGCTTTCCCCGGCTTCTGTGGAAGCTGCGCAAGCAGAATAGCCGCAAACATCAGCACACAGCCAAGGCCCTCTCTTGATGACAGGTTCTGGTGCAGGATCACCATGCCTGCCAGCACGGAGATCACCGATTCAAGACTGAGTATAAGGGATGCAACCGTAGGGTTCATCCCTTTTTGTCCGATGATCTGCAGGGTGTAGGCAACGCCGCAGGACAGCACGCCCGCATAGAGGATCGGCTGCCACGCCGCCAGAAGCTGACCTAATTGCGGCTTTTCAAACAAAAACATCAGCACCGCGCAGATGATGCCGCTGACAAAAAACTGGATACAGGACATCACAATCCCATCCACCAGCGGCGAAAAGTGGTCGATCACCATAATATGTACAGCAAATAGCAGCGCGCAGAAAAACACCAGCACATCTCCCCTGCCAATCGCCAGCCCTTCGTTGATACACAGAAAATACAGGCCGGCAAGCGCGAGCAGTACGCCGATCCACACGGAAATCCCGCATTTTTTTCCGAAAAATATGCCAATGATCGGCACGATCACAATATAGAAAGCGGTGATAAAGCCTGCCTTTCCCACCGTCGTATAGGCAATTCCGATCTGCTGCAGAGAGCTTGCCGCGCACAGGGCTATCCCGCAGCAGACGCCGCCAAGAAGCAGATTTCTTTTCGCCTTTGCGGGATCCTCCGGCTTCTCTTCCGACGGATTGATCTTTTTCAGCAGTGCAATGCAGGGCAGCAGCACAATTCCGCCAATCAAAAAGCGCACCGCATTAAACGTAAACGGTCCCACATAATCCATGCCAACGCTCTGCGCGACAAACGCCACGCCCCAGATCAGCGCCGTCAGCAGCAAAATCAGCGAATTCCTCACCTGTAAATTCTTCATAATCATACATCTCCTTGTAACTTATCCCGCTCTATTTTAGCGGAACTCTCTGCAAAAGTCCACCTCTTATTTGCAAAAAATATCCCTGCATGACAGACACAGTTGTCCGACAGGCGGGGATATTTTTTGAATTGTCTTTTTTCGAAAGAATCTTATCCTAACCTCTGATCTCAGCCGCAAGCGCCACCGCTTCTTTTGTCATCTCGCGAATCTTGTCGAACTCGCCGGCCTTGATGAGATCGCCCTTTCCCATCCAGCTTCCGCCGCAGCAGAGGATCTTGTCGCACTCCAGATAGCTGCGCAGATTCTTTGTGCTGATGCCGCCGGTCGGCATGAATTTTACCATCGTGTACGGTGCAGCCATTGCCTTGATCATCGCAACGCCGCCTGCCTGCTCTGCCGGGAAAAATTTCACAACCTTCAGGCCGCGTTTTACAGCCTGCGCCACCTCAGACGGCGTGATGCATCCCGGGAATACCGGAATTTCCTTGCTGATGCAGTAGTCAACGATTTCCGGATCGAAGCCCGGGCTTACGATAAATTTCGCACCTGCGCCCACTGCACGGTCTACCTGGTCGATCGTCAGAACTGTGCCTGCTCCTACCAGCATGTCCGGATACTTTTCCGCCATCAGACGGATGGACTCCTCTGCAGCATCCGTGCGGAAGGTCACCTCTGCGCACGGCAGACCACCCTCAACCAGCGCCTCAGCCAGCGGCAGCGCATCCTTTGCGTCATTCAGCACGACTACCGGCACAACGCCAACCTCTTTAAATTGCTCTTCCATAGATTTCATGATAATTCCCTCCCTGTAATTTTCATTAAAAAATGATGCCCCGGACTTCAAAGTCATGTTTCCCCACGCCAGCGCGAAATACATGACTTTTTGTCCCTGGCATCATTATATCAGATTATTCTGCGTCTGTCAGCACAAGTTTATGTATAATTTGCGCCAAAACTACGCTAATACACGCTTCATTACTTCGTAGGTTCCGTCTTTTTCGATCTGCTCCAGATAATCTGCAACCGCCGCCTCAAAGCCCGCGATCTCACTCAGATCCTCTCCCCAGAAAGCGGTGTTCGTGCAGACTGCATGTGCCAGCTCCTTCGCGGAATCATCCTTGTGCGCTGCATAGAATTCCAGAATGTCTCTGTCGTCATGGATAACATATTCATTTTTCTCTCTGCTGCCAACCAGACCTTCATCCGTCAGCTTCTGTCCATGATAGAATGCGACATAGAATGCAAAGGAGGCTGTGATGCACTTCGGAAGGCTGCCGAATTTTGCAACATATCCTTTCAGGCTCGGCATCACGCGCGCTTTCCACTTGGAGGTGGAGTTCAGAGAGATCGACATCAGCGCATGGTCAACAAACGGGTTGTTGAAACGGTCTGTCACGGACGCCGCAAACTCCTTCAGCTCATCCTCCGGCAGCGTCAGTGTCGGGATGATCTCGTCGTAGATCGTCTTGTTCATAAAGCCGTTGATCACTTCGTCATTCATACAGTCACGCACGATATCCTGTCCTGCAAGATAAGCGCCAAGCACCATGGAGGTATGCGCTCCGTTCAGGATGCGAACCTTTCTCTGCTTGTACGGCTTGTGGTCGTCACAGATAATTACCGGAAGTCCCGCCTCCTCAAACGGAAGCTCCTTCTTCATCCACTCCGGTCCCTCAATTACCCAGAGGCCAAACACCTCGCCGACATCCAGCAGGTTATCCTGGTAACCAAGCTCTTCACAGATTGCAGCAGCGTCGTTTCTCGGATAACCCGGAACGATACGGTCAACCAGTGTGGAGCAGAATACGCACTCCTCTTTCAGCCAGCCCTTAAACTCCTCACCGAGTTCCCACTGATCTACGTACTGGTTTACACACTTCTCCAGCTCTTTTCCGTTGTTGTCGATCAGCTCACAGGAAAGGATGATGATGCCCTTGCCTTTTTCCTGTCCGAACTTCTGGAAGCGGCGGTACAGCCACTGCGTCAGCTTGCCCGGATAGCTTGCCGCCGGAACATCGGTAAACTGGCAGGACGGATCATACTGGATACCTGCCTCTGTTGTGTTGCAGACTACAAAACGAATATCAGCGCTCTCCGCATAGGCAAGTACTGCATCATACTCCTTGTACGGGTTCAGGCATTTGCTCACGCAGGAAATGATGCGGCGGTCGTCAATCTTCTGTCCGTTTTCATTTCCGCGCAGGATCAGCGTGTAAAGTCCCTCCTGCTCGTTAATCATATCTGCAAGCCCCGGAGCGATCGGCTGGCACAGAACTACCTTGGAGTTGAAGCCTGCCTTCTCATTCATCTTGTCGATCCAGCACTCTACAAACGCGCGCAGGAAATTTCCTTCGCCAAACTGAAGCACTCTCTCCGGAGCTTCCTTCAGCAGATATCCGTCATAGCCCATCTCTTCCAGTGTTGCATAGCTTAATTTTTTCATTATTCTCTGTCCTTTCTCATGTCAAAGTGTTACGCCCTGTTTGAAAATTGCCATATCGTGGAAGCCTTTTTCCTCCGCCTTCACTTTCTTTCCGGATGCAACCTCCAGCACATAATCAAAAAGCTGTTTTCCCATTTCCTCCAGGCTGGTGTCCTCCACCATCACGCCGCAGTTGAAATCGATCCAGTTATTTTTTTTCTGCGAAAGCCCGGTGTTAGTAGAAATCTTCACGGTCGGAACCGGCGACGCAAACGGCGTTCCGCGCCCGGTGGTAAACAGTACAATGTGTGCGCCGCTCGCTGCCAGCGCTGTGGACGCCACCAGATCGTTACCCGGTGCGCTCAGAAGATTTAAGCCCTTCGTGCTCACCGGCTCGCCGTATTTCAATACGCCGCGCACGGCTGCACTTCCTGATTTCTGCGTACATCCGAGCGATTTATCCTCCAGTGTTGTGATACCGCCCTTTTTATTTCCCGGCGACGGATTCTCATAAATCGTCTGATTGTGAGAAGTAAAATAATTTTTAAAATCATTAATCAGATCAACGGTCTTATCAAACAACTCCGGTGTCTCACAGCGGTTCATCAGCAGTGTTTCCGCGCCAAACATCTCCGGCACCTCGGTCAGAATCGTCGTTCCGCCCTTGGAAATCAAAATGTCGGAAAAACGTCCCACTGCCGGGTTTGCCGTGATACCGGAAAGCCCGTCCGAGCCTCCGCACTTCATGCCAATGATCAGCTCGCTTGCCGGGATCGGTTCTCTCTGAAAGCTGCCCGCATACGCTGCCAGCTCTTCAATCAGCTTTAATGCCTCTTCGATTTCATCCTCACATTCCTGTGCCACCAGGAATTTCACACGCTTCTCGTCGTACTCCCCAATGAACTTTTTCAGCTCATCAATATTGCTGTTCTCGCAGCCGAGGCCAAGGACCAGCACACCGCCTGCATTTGGATGATTGACAAAATCCGCCAGAATCTGCCGGGTATTGTCCTGGTCGTCGCCCATCTGGGAACAGCCATAGGGATGTGTAAAGGATACAACCTCCTCCACAGAACCGCCGACATATTTCTGCGCCTGCTTCTCGATCGCCTCCGCCACATTGTTTACACAGCCGACGGTCGGGATAATCCAGATCTCATTGCGGACGCCCACCCTGCCGTCCGGTCTGCGGTAGCCCTGGAAATAAGCGGGTTCCGTCTCCTCCAGCGTCGTATCCTGCTTGTCATACGTGTAGGTAAGCAGATCACCCAGCCCTGTTTTTACATTATGGATATGCACCCACGCCCCACACGGGATGTTCTCCTTTGCGTTGCCGATGGAGCAGCCGTATTTTATCACCGGCGAACCTGCCGCGCTATCTGCGAGGGCGAACTTATGTCCCTGCGGAATATCTTCCTGTAAAATAACGGTGCTGCCATCAACCTCTACTGTTTTTCCCTTCTCCAAAGGCTTCAGCGCCACCGCCACAACATCCTTCGGATGAATCTTTATAAATTCTCTCATGCCATTCCCCCAACTTACATATTAATAGAACAGGCTTACCAGACCGGTCGTGCAGATCGGCACATAGGTCAGCAGCAGCAGAACAACAACCAGAAGGATATAGTACGGAACTGCTTCCTTGATGAAATCCTTTGTCTTGCATCCCGTAATACCGCAGGTAACGAACATCAGCGTACCCATAGGCGGTGAGAATGCTCCGATTGCGTTGTTGAAGATGTAAACCATCGCGAACTGGATCTCGTCGATGCCGTAGCTCTTTGCGATCGGCGCCAGCAGCGGAACCAGAATGATCATAGAAGCGTTTCCTTCAATGAACATACCTACAATGATAAGGAAAATATTTACAACAATAAGGAACACATATTTGCTGTGGATCGCTGTCATCATCCATTCGGTGAGCTGCTGCGGGATACGCTCCTTGGTGAGAATCCAGGAGAATACTGCCGCTGCAGATACGATGAGCATAATGGATGCCGTCGTGGTAACGGTTTCCTTGAAAGCCGTCGCCATATCCCTCACCTTAAGCTCGCGGTAGATCAGGCCAAGCACTGCCGCGTAAATGATAGCAACTGCTCCTGCCTCTGTTGCAGTGAACACGCCAATTCTGATACCGCCGATGATGATGATCGGCAGACACAGCGGCAGGATTGCCGGTTTTGCAGCCTTTGCAAATTCCTTTTTAGTGATTTTTTCTGTGCGCAGCGGCACATAACCGCGCTTTTTGGAAATAAAGCTTGTGAGGACCATCTCTGCAATGCAAAGAAGCGCGCCCACGCCGATACCGGAAATAAACAGCTTACCAATAGATACATTTGCAATACATCCGTAGAGAATCATGGCGATTCCAGGCGGGATCAGCGGCGTGATCATGGAAGAAACAGCCGTAACCACCGTGGAGAAGGATTTGGAGAAGCCTGCCTTTTCCATCTCCGGAACCATCATTTTTGCTTCCATGGCTGCGTCTGCGATGTTGGAACCGGACAGGCCGCCCATCAGTGTGGAAAGCAGAATGTTTACCTGTGCCAGGCCTCCGGTCATACGTCCGGTGAGCACGGAACAGAAATCCATGATTCGCGAGGTAACACCCGTGTAGTTCATGACAATACCTGCACATACAAAGAACGGGATCGCCAGAAGGGAGATGCTCTCCACACCGGTGATTGCCTGCTGTGCGAAAATAATCGGGTTTGCGCTCGGATTCAGCACAAAATATACAGCGGAACCGCCCAGAACTGCGATGTAAACCGGCACCTTCATAAACAGCAGCACCAGCATGACGATGGCAGCAAGGGCAATAATGGTTGAGCTTGACATTATGCTTCTCCCCCTTTCTTGCTCTTGTCAAAGTATTTTGCGTAGAAATAGCTTATGATCATCAGTATGTAGGAAATCGGTGCGACCACATACTGGAGTGCAAGCGGGATTTTTAACATACTGGTACTTCTGCCGCTCTTTAAGAACATCTGGATAAATCCGATGCTGTTCCAGAACAGATATGCAATTACTGCAAACACCACGATATCAATGATATAGCCGATCACCTTCTGGACATTCTTTGGGAACATTTCCACTACCATCTCGATCGCAACATGGCTTCCCGTGCGGAATGCCGCACCGCCCGCCGCAAATACAATCCAGACCATACAGAAAATCTGCACCTCTTCCAGCCATGTATACGGCTTTCCGACAATGTAGCGCATGATAACGCCGCTGAATGTCAGTACGATCAGTATAATCAGCGCGATGCTCGCCACTGCGATGTCCAGATTTCCGAGAATGGTCTTCAGCGTACTCTCTTTTTTCATCTGCGTTTTCTCCTTTTTCTTTTTAAATAAAAGCGGCGGTTGACAGCCTATACAGGAGCGCCAGCCGCCTTATGTTACTTATTAAGCGATGTTATATCGCGTTCGTGATGCCGACTCGCGAACTTCGTTCGCTCGTGCGCGCACATTCGTGCTATGAAAACAGTCTCTGGCAAAATCGCCCGCAAGCGGTCATTTTGCCATTTCCTGTTTTCGCATCACTCACTTACTCCGCGCCCATCGCTGCTCTTACGGTGTCATACAGTCCATCGCTCCAGCCAAAAGTGGAACCCTGCTCGTAGAATGCCTGTGCTTTTTCTTTGAAGCCAGCCAGTGTCTCGTCTGTCAGTTCGGTTACGGTTACGCCTTCGTCTTTCATCATCTGAAGGTATTCTGCCTCGGATGCGTCAACAAGCTCGTTGTTGTAAAGACCAGCCTCCTCGCCTGTAGAAACGAGCAGCTCCTGCTGTTCCGGTGTGAGGCTGTTGAACAGATCTGCACTCATAACCCAGGTTGTGAAGTTCTTTACATGTCCGTCGAGGATGAGGTATTTCGCAACCTCATGAAGCTTTCTTCCGTACAGTGTTGCCAGCGGGTTCTCTGCACCATCAATAGTACCTGTCTGCAGTGCCTGATAAACCTCGTCAAGCGCCATACCTGTGGAGGTTGCGCCGAGAACGTCGAAACCGATGGACTGAATCTGGTTGCCCGGCACACGGATCTTCATGCCCGCCAGGTCGTCAACAGTTGTAACCGGCTTCGTGGTCAGTGTATGACGCTCGCCGTATTTCCAGTTGGAAGCTACCAGCTTCAGACCTTTTGTCTCCAGCTCCGCGCACTGCTCTGCATACCAGTCGCTCTCGATCAGCGTCCAGCACTGATCCCAGTCATCGAACAGGAACGGTCCGAATACGATACCAAAATCTGCTACGCCGTAGTCTGCTTAGAATGCGCCGTCTGCCAGTGTGATGTACGGCTCGCCAAGCGTCATGCCATCAATCAGCTCGTTTTTATTTCCAAGCTGGCTGTCCGGGAACAACTCGATTTTCAGACTTCCATCTCCCTTTTCCTCAACAAGCTGCTGCCATTTTTCCAGAGCCTGTCCAATCGGCTCAGAAATAGAGTTTTCGAAACCGATCTGAAGAACCACCTCCGCGTCTGCTGCGGATGCGCTTGCGGAAAGCATCATAGCTGCGATTACTGCACTTGCGAATAACATTTTACCTTTCATTTGTTTGTCTCCTTTTTCTTTTTTATTTACGTCTCCGTACGCCGCGGAGTTACGCTCTTTTGTATTTGCTGCATCCGGAAGCGTTATCCCATCCTGCGCGATTTTTGCGCCCTTTTGCGGCCGCTTCCGCCTTTTTTGTTACTGCGGATCTGCAAAGTGAATAACAACCTTCAGCTTGCTGCCGCCATATTTGCTGAATTCCTCAAATGCCGCCGCCGCCTCGGCAAGCGGGTATTCCGAGCGTTTCTCCGGTTCTGCTGCACCCGGATTCATAACAATCTTCTCCAGATCCACCTCTCCGGTCCTTACAAGGTCGATCAGCTCCAGGAAATCCTTTTTCAGCGCGTTTCTGGAACCGAAAACGTTCAGCTCCTTCTTCTGGATCATCGTGAAATTGAAATCCAGGTTCTGCTTGCCAACGCCGATCAGTACCACACGCGCCCCGAAGGTTGCAGCGTCTATGCAGTTCTGGAAGGTGGACGGAAGTCCGACCGCCTCAATCGTCACGTCAAAGCCGTGGTGCCCGCCTGTCACTGCGTTTACCTTATCCATGAAGGTATCCGGATTGTCGTTCAGTATCATGCCGGCAAGCCCAAATGTCTCATATGCATATTTTAACTTCGCCTCTGCAACGTCTGCGATATAAACCTCGCCGCCCTTTGCCTTCGCTGCGATCGCCGCCAGAACGCCGATGGTTCCCGCGCCAATTATCAGCACCTTGTCGCCTGGCTGCACATTTGCTCTGGACACGCCGTGATAGCTGATGCAGAACGGTTCGATCAGCGCAAGCTGCTTTGGAGAAAGTCCCTTGCCGTCATAAATGCGCTCGACCGGCATAGTAATGTACTCCGAAAATGCGCCGTCCCTCTGCGCGCCAAGCGTCTCATTGGACTCACAGCAGTTGACAAGCCCACGCTCGCAGGAATAACAATGTGTGCAGTTGAAGTACGGGTTGCAGGTAACGATCATGCCCGGCTTCAGCCCCCTGTCGTTCTCGCCGATCTCTACGATCTGCGCCGAAAATTCATGTCCCGGAATTCTCGGATAGCTTGCGTAAGCAAACGTGCCGCGATAAGTGCCAAGATCACTTCCGCAGATGCCGCCGTAAAGGACCTTCAGAAGAGCCTCGCCCTTTTTTGCCACCGGTTTTTCGGTTTCCACAATTTCCACCTTTCCCGGCTCGTGAATGAGAATCGTTTTCATGTTTTCTCCTCCCTTGTTTTCTGTTGTATACAACATACCTCATTTCACTATTTTTGTCAATAGGATTGGGTGTTTTTTTGTTTCATCTCCCCATTTTCCACTTTATCAACAACTTTTTAGCTCATTTTTTGTATATTTTTAACAGTAATTAAGTTTTCTTATTTTTCTAATATCCGTTTTATTTTTCTTCTGTTTGTTATTTTTTAATCATTCCTTCTATGTTTTTTTAGTTGTTGTATACATCAACACAGCAAAGAATGCATGTTGCCGTCCAATGTGTTATCTGATATACTGAAGAAGCATCACATATTTTTACATGCGTTGTCTGATAGCAGGAAAGCGTCGTACAGACGAGTAATATTTTATTTTCAGAAAGCAGCAGGAGAACGAAATGAGCAAAGAACCTTTAAAACACCAGGCATATCAGATTATCAAAGATAATATCGAAAACTGCATCTACGCGCCGGGAACTGTTATTAATGAAGAACATATCCGTGCAGAAATTGCAGCAAGCCGCACTCCTATCCGTGACGCTCTCAGCCGTCTGGAGCAGGAGGGGCTTGTAAAGATTCTCCCCAAAAAGGGAATTGAGATTTCCAAAATTACCGTCCGCGAGATTAATATGGTATACGAAACCCGCAACCTGCTGGAGCCATATGTCGTAAAAAACTACGGCAACCGCATCCCGCTGGAAACCTATATGCATTATTACCGCCTTTATTCAGATTATCTGGATGGAAAAATGCCGGAATATTCCTACTCCGACATGGACGAGAGCTTCCATCAGTTATTTATGGATGCCTGCGATAATTCCTATTTTAATAATCTGTATTCTACCATCGGCAGCCAGATCCGCCGTACCCGCATCCTTTCCGGTCAGACCTCCACGGATCGTCTGCACGAAACGATAGAGGAACATTTCGCGATCGTAGAAGCCGCTTTAAAAAATGACTGGAAAGCAGCTGCCGGCGCTATGCTCAGCCATCTCTCCAGATCCAAAACCGTTATGTTTGACTATATTCTCAAGCAGACAGAGGGCAGCGAATAAAACACTCCCCTCTGTTTCCTTCTTTTTTATTTTATTATATGCAAAACAGCTTCCACCTGCACAGATGGCAAATTACCGTTTTCCAATCCTGCCAAGCAGGTACACGATCGCCATGATGATCAGCGCCACGGCGAAGATCCCTGCCATACCCTTCCACATAATTTCCAGTGCAAGCAATATATTGTTCATTCAAATCACCCTTTCCTATCCCAAAAATCCTGTCACAAGATTGATCACAAGACCGCCCGCCACAACCGAAGCGATCTGCCCGGAGACGTTCACCCCAGCCGCATGCATCAGCAGCACATTTCCCGGATCCTCCTCCATCGCCATTTTCTGTACGACGCGCGAGGACATCGGAAATGCGGAGATACCTGCGCCGCCGATCATTGGATTGATCTTTTCTTTCGTAAACAGATTCATAAATTTGGCAAGCAGAACACCGCCGATCGTATCGGCAACAAAGGCGAACACGCCGATCACCAGAATCAGCAGCGTCTCGGCCGTGACAAAGCGCTCCGCCTTCATGCTGAAGGAAATTGTGATGCCAAGCAGCAGCGTGATCAGATTGGAAAGCGTATCCTGCGCTGTCTCCGACATCGTTCCAAGCACACCGCACTCGCGGATCAAATTTCCAAACATCAGAAATCCGACCAACGCCACCGACGACGGAGCCACCAGACCTACCACGATCGTCACCGCAATCGGAAAGATGATTCTGGTAAGTTTACTTACCGAAACCGGATTGTAATTCATGCGGATCTGCCGTTCTTTTTTCGTCGTCACCAGGCGAATCGCAAACGGCTGGATCACCGGGACAAGCGCCATGTAAGAATACGCTGCCACCGCGATTGCTCCGATGTATTCCGATTTTAAAATCTGCGATACAAGAATGGATGTGGGACCATCCGCCGCCCCGATTATACCGATGGAAGCAGCATCCTTTAAATCAAAGCCAAGCGCCACTGCAAGCAGTATCGCCGCAAAAATACCAAACTGCGCGCCAGCTCCAAACAGAAACATTTTCGGATTTGACAGCAGCGGTCCGAAGTCGATCATTGCCCCAATTCCAATGAATAAGAGAATCGGCATCGCCTCCGACGCCTCAAACAACCACTGAATAATTCCCTGTGTCTCGCCGACTCCCGGCAGCACCTGGTTCAGCACCCCGCTCGCCGGCAGATTCACCAGAATCGCGCCAAAGCCCATCGGCAGAAGCAGTGCCGGCTCATAGCCCTTTTTCACCGCCAGCCAGATCAGCAGCGCGCCAATCCCATACATGACAACCTGCTGCCAGGTCAGCATTTGGATTCCTTCCAATAAAAACTCCATCTTTTCCTCCTTCTTTCCGGTAGCGTACGGTTTTTTCTCTTTCCCGCGTTTTTCTTCGCCGTGCACCTCGTGCGCCTTGCTCACTCGGCCGCGGGCTTCGCCCTGTTAAGACATCGGCAGTTCCGACCATTTGCGTGCAAGTACGCACGCCCGGTTCTGCCGATGTCTTAGCACGGCTCATTGCTTTCGCGAAAATAAAAAAAGACTTTTACTGCAATTTCTCACAGTAAAAGTCTCGCTGTTTCAATCTTTGACGAATAACGCACGTTATTGTACTGACGACCAAAGATACATAGAACCTATGCCGCTACTCCCTTTTATGTTATTTTTATACACCATGTAAGCAGAAATGTCAATAACGAGATCGCAGCAGAACCGAATATCCACTACTATTTTCTCAAAGCGCATCTGCCGGAATCATCTGCTTCCGTTTTTGAATATATTCTTTTATTTGCGGAGTTACCGCATATTATATTAGATGTCCATATCCGCCAGCAGCACATTTCGGATTTTCCTGGTCATACTGATAGTGCCGGCGTCTTTTTTCTGCTGCATCAGCAGCAAGCACATGTTTTCCTTCGGAAAGTTTGCAAAATAGCAGCCCAGCCATCCATCCCAGCCGTATTCTCCTTCGCGCGCCAGCCCGGACGCCATCTGTGGGTACTCCATAATGCGCATAAGATGCGAATAGGTAAAGCCCTCCAGCCCAACCCAGCTCCGGTGCGCCGCCTGCTGCGCGTCCGTCAGCTTTCCGGTCGTAAGATAATGCACTGTCTGAGGCGCGAGAATCTGCCTGCCGCCCAGTCTGCCGCCGCTTAGCAGCATCTGCGCAAATCTTGCGTAATCATCGATAGTCGATACCAGCCCTGCGCCGCCCGCTTCGTAAGCCGGTCGCTTATCCTTCCAGTTCGGCACCGCCAGATGGCTGCCCGTGTAAAGCCGCATTGTTCCGTCTCCCACTGTCTCATAAACAGAAGCAAGACGCGCCTGCTTTTCCGCAGGCACCCAGAAATCCGTGTCCCGCATCTGCAGCGGCTCAAATAGATTCTCCTTCAGGAAATCCCCGAAACGCATCCCGGAAATCTGCTCGATCACCGCGCCCAGCACATCTGCAGAAAGACCGTACCGCCATGATGAATCCGGCTCGAAGGCAAGCGGCAGCGTTCCCATATGATTGGCAAACTCCATCGTCGTCACTTCCCGGTCCGTGCCAAGGCGTTGTGTACATTCTTCGATATACGCTCCCGTCAGCTTTCCTGCTGCCGTCTCATTATCCCCGTAGGTAAGCCCGGAGGTCATGTTCAGCAGATGCAGCACGTTCATCTGCGTTTTTGCCTGTTCGATTTTTCCGTTCTTTTCAACCGTAAGATGACGAAAGCCCGGCAGAATTTCCGCCACCGGCTGCGCCGGATCCAGCTTTCCCTGCTCCATCAGAATCATCGCAGCAGCCGCAGTAACCGGCTTCGTCATGGAATACAGCCGGAAAATGGTGTTCCGCTTTACCGGCATTTCCCGCTCTATATCGGCATACCCCTGCTCGTCATAAAATATTTCCGCCCCATCCTTTAAAAGCAGCAGATTTACGCCCGCTGTCGTTCCGTCCGCAATCGCCTCCGCGATGGTATTCTTTATTCTCTGCTTTGTAATTTCCCTCATTGCCTTCCTCCTCTTGTATGCTTTATTTTTCTATGAACTTGCTTCCAGATTAGACAGAATTCTGATATCCATAAAATCAGACATTTTTTCCTTCACAATTTCCATCTTACCAGAATTTTCGCAATTTTACCACCGGTAAATGAATGTTTCAAAATCTGCACAGCCCGCGCACAAAAACGCCATACTTTCTCCGAAACGCAGGAGCGGCGCC
>CABRSG010000017.1 GCA_902473545.1 uncultured Lachnospiraceae bacterium
GCCCGCCTCCTTCATGGGGTTTACCGTGTCGGAAAGGTTGCGGTTAAAGCGCAGCACCGCCGGGATAATGTGCTTGCTGGCAATGTCGATCATAGCGCGCGCCTCGATGTTCAGCGCCTTCGCATAGCCCTCGTACTGGATTTCCGCGCGGGAGCGCAGCTCCGCCTCCGTGAATACCCCAAATTTTCCAAACAGTGCGATCGCTTTGTCGGTTACAAGCGCCGGAATCGCCTCCACCATCGACTTGATGTTCGGCAGTCCGCGCCGCTCGGCTTCCTCCACCCACTCCTGGGAGTAACCGTTGCCATTAAACACGATCCGCTGATGCTCGCTCGCATATTGTTTGATTAAATCGTGGACCGCCATCTGCACGTCCTCCGCCGCTTCCAGCACATCGCAGGCATCGGAAAACGCTTCCGCGACGATCGTGTTGATCACCACGTTGCACTCCGCAACGGAATCCCTGGAACCGACCATACGGAACTCGAATTTATTTCCGGTGAACGCAAACGGTGACGTGCGGTTGCGGTCCGTGGCATCTTTCGCAAAATCCGGCAGCGTCTTTACGCCGGTGTGCAGGGTGCCGCCCTTGATGCTGTGCGTCGCCTCGCCCGTGCTGATGAGCTGCGCCAGCACATCCTCAAGCTGCTCGCCCAGAAATACGGAAATGATCGCAGGCGGTGCTTCGTTTGCGCCTAGACGATGGTCGTTTCCCACATCAGCCGCAGATTCGCGCAGAAGATCCGCATGACGATCCACTGCACGCAAAATACAGGTGAGAATCAGCAAAAACTGAATATTCTCGTGCGGCGTCTTACCCGGATCGAGCAGATTAATGCCATCGTCCGTCGTCAGCGACCAGTTGTTGTGCTTGCCGGAACCGTTCACGCCCGCAAACGGTTTTTCATGAAGCAGACACTGCAGCCCGTGCTCCTCCGCCACACGCTTCAATGTCTCCATAATAATTTGGTTGTGATCCGCCGCCACGTTACACTCCGCATAGATCGGCGCAAGCTCATGCTGCGCGGGCGCAACCTCATTGTGCTGCGTCTTTGCGGAAACGCCGAGCTTCCACAATTCCTCATTTACATCATGCATGAACGATGCGATCCGCGGACGGATAACGCCGAAATAATGGTCGTCCAGCTCCTGTCCCTTGGGCGGCATCGCTCCGAACAGCGTGCGCCCGGTGAAGATCAGGTCCTTACGCTTTAAATATTTCTCGCGGTCTACAATAAAGTATTCCTGCTCTACGCCCACCGACGGCTTTACCTTCTTCGATGTGGTATTTCCCATCAGACGGAGCAGACGCAGGGTCTGTGTCTGGATTGCTTCCATAGAGCGCAGCAGCGGTGTTTTCTGATCCAGCGCCTCTCCGGTATAAGAGCAGAAAGCCGTCGGAATGCAGAGAATCGCTCCCGCCTCATCCTGGCGCACGAATGCTGGGGACGTGCAGTCCCAGGCAGTATAGCCCCTCGCCTCAAAGGTCGCGCGAAGTCCTCCCGAAGGGAAGGACGATGCATCCGGTTCTCCCTTAATCAGCTCCTTCCCGGAAAACTCAAGCTGCACGGAACCGTCCTTCGACGGCGCCGTGATAAACGCATCATGCTTCTCCGCTGTAAATCCCGTCAGCGGCTGGAACCAGTGCGTATAGTGCGTGGCGCCCTTTTCAATCGCCCACTCCTTCATGGCTCCCGCCACTACCTCGGCAATCATCGGGTCCAGCTCTTTTCCATCGTCGATCGTCTTATGCAGCTCCTTATAAACCTTCTTCGGCAGCTTCTCCTGCATCACCTTGTCGTTAAACACATTTTCGCCGAACAGCTCGGCAGCACTCACATATTCGCTCATATATCCTCCACTCTCTAAAAAGGGGCAGAAGCACAGGAATGCGGCTCTGCCCGTAAACTCATATCAAATAATAGCTCATTCGTAGAGAAAATGCAAGGAAGAATACGCTTAATCTGCCTTCTCCAAAATGATATTTCCGTATTTTGAAAGCTTCACTTTTTCGCATCCGCTTTGCAATTCCCGATATCCGGAAACACAGACGCTCTTTTCTTCGCTGCTGTGATTGAGTAAAATCAAATATCTGCCCTCTGCTTTACTGACTGCCTCCACCTCCGCCGGAAGATCCGGCATTTTTATCTGCTCTCTCGCGAAAATATCTGTAAGCAGGCAGTCATACTCCCGGAAAACAGCAGAAATATAATAGACACACCCTTTTCCGTAAGAATTCACAGAAACAAATCCTCTGCTCTCGCCGCAGGCATCAATGAAGGACGCGCTTACTGTCCGGATTTCCTCCTTCCAGATATGAATATTTCCATATTTCGTGGAAGGCTCGCAATGCTTCTCCAGATTATAGAATGCCTCCACAGTAATTCCCGCCAAATCACGAAAGACACCGGGCAGAGTTTCCGAAACCATTCTGTTGCACGCGTCCCGTTGTCCGCAGAATGGGGTAAGTATCAGAATGCCGCCATTTTCCACATATGTTTCCAAAATCTCTTTCTGACGTTCTCCGGCAATGGTCATATACGGCAAAAGCATCGCTTTGTATTTCGTCAAATCTGAAGAGAGCTGTCCGACATCCACCGGAACATGCAGCCTCATCAGCGCCTCATAATATCGAATAACTTCTTCTTTATAACAGAAGCTGCGCGAATGCGGCTGAAATTCCAGCGAAAACTTATTGTCGTAATCGTATGCCAGCAACACCTCTTTGTCATTCGGCAGACGATAAATATGTTGATATTTTTGTATGGAAGCCACTGCCTGCTTCAATTCCCGAAATCGCTTTCGCGGAACCCCATCGTGATCCAGAATCCCATACCAGAACTGCTCCGCTCCGAACAGACATGTACGCCACCGGAAATATACCAGAGCATCTGCACCCCGCACCGTGCCCTGCAGGCTCCAGAGTGCAAGCTCTCCTTCTTCCGGCGTCTTTCCAAGTACATTCCATCCGCAGGGACCGCTCTGCTGCTCCAGAATCCAGAATGGTTTTTCCATATATCCCCGGGTCAGGTCATAGTGAAAACCGATCCGTCCGGGACTGTTGTCGTCCCACTCCGAGCGCGGATATGCATCATATCCCGCGGCGTCAAACAGCGGAGCCAGCTTATAGTTATCGCAGTATTCACTTACCATATTGTGCGCAATTGGTTTATCTGAATGCTGTCTGATGAGATCGCACTGCTCCTTCACAAAGGAAATCAGCGAATCAGAAGAAAACCTGGCAAAATCAAGAAGAAGCCCCGGGTTATGACCGTTTCCGGTATACGGATCTACTACCGTTTCTTTCGGCAGGGTAATCTGAGCCCAGTCCGTGTATATCTGACTCCAGAACACCGTTCCCCATGCCTCGTTCAGTTTTTCCAGATCCTGATACTTCTCCTGCAGCCAGTTGATAAAGCTTTTCCTGCAGTTTTCACAGTAGCAGCGCACTTCATCCTCGCATCCCAGCTCGTTATCCACCTGCCACGCGATAATATTTTCATTATCTTTGAAATGTTCCAGCATCGCCGTCACGATCTTTTTGCATTCCTGACGATAACCGTCATGATTATAGCAGTAATGGCGGCGGCTTCCGAATCCGCGCTCTTTTCCCGCCCGGTCCCTCATAAAGAAATCATTTTTGTACTTTCGGCAAAGCCACGCAGGCGGCGCGGCAGTCGGAGTCCCCATAATTATACGGACTCCGAATCCGGCAAACAGAGAAATTGCCTCATCAAAAAGTGAAAAGTCATACTTTCCCTCTTCTTTTTCCATCACGGACCAGGCAAACTCCCCGATCCTTATAGTATTAATTCCCATCTCGCACATCAGATGCGCATCCTGCTTCCAGCGCTCTTTATCCCAGTGTTCCGGGTAGTATGCCGCACCAATAATCATTACGCCGATGCCTTTCTGTTCTTTAACATTACTTTTTCCCGATTGATGCTGATCGCCATAAATATCAGCATAAACGATCCGGTCACCACCTGCTGCAGTGTTCCCGGCAGCCCCATAGCAATCAGACCGGAATTAATCATTGTCATAGAAAATACGCCAAGGAAAATGCCAAACATAATATCACAGTAGCGTTCCAGATACTGTCCGATGAACACCCCCATAAAAGGCGGGAATACCATCGACATCGTATTCATTCCGCTCTTCGGCGCGATCGCTCCGCCGTAGCTCACCTGAAGCATACCGGCAATTCCGACAAAAATACCACCGACCACAAAGCAAAGGAACCTCACTTTAATTGGATTGATTCCGATGCTTCTTGCAATCTCTTCTCCGTTTCCGACTGCCCGGACGTTATAGCCAAATTTCGTATGATGATAAATCACATACGCAAGACAGTACGTCAGGATTCCCACAATAAAGATCCAGGGTGACTTTCCAAGAAAGCTGATATCTGTAGGAATCGTAATACTCTTTCCACCCTGATACATGGAACCGACCGATTCATATATCAGCATCATGCCGATGGTTACAATAATCGACGGAATCTTAAAGATAGAATATACCGCACCGGTGATCGTCCCCAGCAATACCGCCATGAATACCGTAACGACAATTAATCCAAGCAGTCCGTACTGCTGTGCAAAATGTGCCCCGATCAGACCGGCGAGCACAAGCTGTGCGCCCGCCGAGAAGTCCCAGGTATCAATTACCAGATTCATACTCAGTCCAAAGCCGATGATGGAATTAATCACTGACTGCTGCAGCATAATCATGATTCCTGTCGGTGTCCCGAACCGTTTTGGCTGTCCTATAAAGAATATGAGGAATACCACTACGGGCATTACAATCGGCACTATCATATTCTGTAATTTTCTCGCCAGTTTCATATCATCTCCGCCTTACTCGTTTATTCTGCCGTGTGTCTTGCTACTACATCGTCCACGCTATATGCGTCAGCGATTTCCTTCAGCTTTTCAATTGTCATATCCGGATTAAAATATTTCACCATGCTGCGGATTTCTTCTGCATTGTACGGATATTCATCGCCTTCCACATAAGTATAATAATTTACGGCATCCTCCGGAGATTCCAGATTTACAAAATTCAGATTAATTGTTTCACAGGTTTCAGAAAGCGGTGTCCCTGCCAGTTTGTTCACCATCAGTATATAAGAAAACAACGGGTCTACAAAATGTCCGCCGGAAATTGCGTCAATAGCTCCCTCTGCGATATACTTATCAAGATCTGCAATAAAGTCTACGCATGCAACTTTCACTTCTCCGGTTTTTCCGTGCAGTGCAAGCCCCTGAATAACACCTTCCAGGATTGTTCCGCTTCCGCCGGTCACATAGATACCATCCATTTCCGGAAATGCAGCAAGGAAGTTTTCTACTGCTTTTGTAGCGTCTTCTGCCGTAAATGCATTATTTCTTACTTCGCTGATACGGTTCATGCCAAATTCTTCACAGGCACGGTCAAATCCGGCATCTCTTGCGTCTGCCGTAGCATCGCCTTTTTCCATCGTAATAACTGCAATATTTTCGCATCCCTTATTGTAGAGAGATTCGCCCATGCGATACCCGATTTTTTCTTCGTCTTCACAGGTATTTCCAAGATAGAACGGGCAGCTTTCCACGATTTCCTTTACCTCCGGATCTGCAATGCTTCTCCAGATCAGCGTAAAGTATACTTCGTTCTCCTGACAAAGCTTCGCAATCTTCGGAAGAATATCATCACTGTAGTTACAAATAGCAACCGCATCACAGCCGGCAGCGATCAGGTTCTCCGTTGCCGTAATCTGGCTCTCCGGAGAGGAGATGTTCGTGTTGTAAACCATCTCTACGCCGAGAACTTCTGATGCATAATCCAGCATCTGTGAGCTCGTTCTGCCAAGGTCATCCACCGTCGACCAGATAACTACACCAATTTTAAACTTTTCCGGAAGCTTCTCAGAAGCATCCTCCGCGATTCCCTGCACAGCCATTGCACAAATCGCCGCCATGCACATAAACAACATTGCTACCGCTTTTCTTACTTGTTTCTTCATACCCTTTTCCTCCTTTTTTTGTTTTTAATAATGATGCCGCGTATTGCTGTGTGCTTCGCAGCATCACTTAATTAACCGGGTATTATTTTTATCAAACGTCAGCCAGACAGCAACCAGGAAAATGACGCCCTTAATGCCCTGCTGCAGTTTTTCATCAATGCTCCAGCATGCAAAACCATTCACCAGAATGGCAAGTATCAAACTTCCGATTACCGCACAGCGGACCTTCGAGGTTGCACCGCCCGATAAGGGCATTCCTCCGAGCACCAGTGCGATCAGTACGTCTGTTTCGAAAAAGTTTCCGGTATTTGTTGCAGCCGAGCCTGCACGAATCATATTGAAAAAGCCGCACAGCCCGCACATCATTGCGGAAAGTCCAAATCCGAATACCCTCATCTTATCGACCGGAACACCGGAAAACGCTGCCGCAGTCACGCCGGAACCAATTGCCTTGCTCCACTTTCCAAGCTTTGTGTAATTAAAGGCAAAGGTCGCAATAAGAATTACGAGAATCACAACTGCTAATTTCAGATAGATGTTATCCAGGTCATACAGCGAAAACGGTACATTGACAGACCCGCCCCCGGCTATAAAAATGGTAAGCCCCCGTAAAATTAACAGCATACTCAACGTAACCACGAAGGAAGGAATTTTACATTTTACATATAAAATTCCGTTTATGATACCCACGATCAGTCCGATCAGCATTGCTGCCGGCAGCGCCAGAGCCGGAACGGCCTGAGATACCCACGCCGCACAAACTGCAGTGATTCCGACTGTGGAACCCATCGAAAAGTCAACGTCCCCCTGTGCGACAATAAAAGTACAGGAGACACTCCCAATCATTAGTACAAATGACTGATTCAATATCAGCTTTAAATTCCGGACAGTCAGCAGCATTCCTTTTGTAATAAACTGGAAGAAAACAATGACCAGTATCAGGCTCAGAAAAGGAATAAATTCCCGTATGCCATCCTTTAGCGAAATCGCCCGCTTTGTATTCTCTTTCATAACCTAATATCCTTTCCAAATCAAATCATATGCTGAATAATTTCCGATTCGCTGATGTCTCTGCCACGTTTAAATTCCTTTATCAGCCCGCCGTCCTTCAGAATCAGAATCCGGTCACTCATACCAATCAGCTCCGGAAGCTCCTCGGAAATCATAAGGATGGATTTGCCCTCTTTCCGATAATCGTCCATCAGCTTATAGATTGCAGCCTTTACGCCGACGTCAATCCCCCTGGTCGGGCAGTCCATAATCAGAATATCCGAATCATTACCAAGCCATTTCGCCAATGCCACCTTCTGCTTGTTTCCGCCGGAAAGCTGTCCGCACATCTGTTTCAGAGAACTCATTTTAATCTTCAGGATATTACTTTCCTTTTCCGCCAGCTCCTTTTCCGCACCCGGCGCGATATAAAATCCTTTTTTCAGTTTGTCATAAGATGGCAGACAGATATTATCCTGTATATTTGACTGATTCAGTATCGATTCCTTATCCCTGTTCTTCGACACATATCCAATTTTTTCCCGGATCGCCTTTCCCGGTGAGTTCAGCCTTTCTCCTGTTTGTGCAAACATAACCTCCCCGCTGTCCGGTTTTTCAATCCCGAAAACAAGACGTCCCAGTTCGTGCATACCGCTGTCGGGCAGTCCGCCGATACCAAGAATCTCTCCCTTTTTCAGTTCAAAGCTGATATTCCTTATGGTTTTCCCCATGGTCAGATTCCTGACCGATATCACCGGCTCTTTCCCGCGGTAATCGTCATAATCGCTGCGGTAGTAGTTGTCCTGGATTTCCCGGCCCACCATAAGCTGCCGCATAATATCCGGTGCAATTTCTTCTTTCGACAGCGTCTTTATGTATTCGCCATCCCTTAAAACTGTTACCGAATCACAGTGAGCCGTCAGCTCGTCAAGATCATGCGAAATGAAAATAACCGCTTTGTTTTCTTTCCGAAGCTCATCCATTACCCTGTAGATGATTTCCCGCCCCTTTTGTGAGAGCGCGGTCGTCGTTTCGTCTACGATCAATACCTTTACATCATGATACAGCGCTCTGGCAATTTCAATAATCTTACGGTTTTCAAAGGACTCCTCATCAATGCTTCGGTCCGCCCTTATGTCAGAGGCTCCGATTTTATCCAGCGCCTCTTGCGCCGCCCGGGTCATCTCTTTTTTATTTACAATGCCAAATTTTGAAAAAAGATTCTCCTGACCGGCAAAGACATTTGCCGCAACCGTAATTCCGCCGATGGTTCCCATTTCCTGAACGATCATGCAGACGCCCTGTTTTTCCCCACTGAGGATGCTGGCCGGATGATACTCCTTTCCTTCCAGAAACATCTGACCTGCATTGCTGGGATATATTCCGCTGATCACCGAAGACAGCGTCGATTTTCCTGAGCCGTTTTCACCGATCAGACCGTGAATTTCTCCCGCCATAAAAGAAACACTGACCCCTTTTAAGGCACGGACCGTGCCAAAATTTTTTTCAATTCCATGCACGGTAAGAAGTGCTTCTTTTCCCACCTTTTACCATCTCCCTTCCCTGCTTTTTAACTATTGCTATTATAACAAAATGTTTTCTGAAATTAATGCGATTATCCGACTATTTTGTTAGATTTCCAAGCATATCCAGCCGGTTTCGTTGCCATTTTGGTCAAAATATAGTATGATAAAAACTGCCCAAATAAGGTAGTAAAACAGGAACTGTTTCTTTTGGAAGATCCTGGGAAAGGGGTATTATGGAAAAGGTTGTTACTGTTATGCTGGTAGATGATGAATATCTCGCCATTGAAGATTTAAAAACATTAATCGACTGGCACAGCATCCGTCTGGAGATAGTCTCCACGGCACGCTGTGGAAAAGATGCGCTCCGCAAATTTGAAGCAGCACCGGTCGATTTAATTATTACGGACATCAGTATGCCGGATATGGATGGCATTACCCTGATTGAAAAAATCAAGCAGCTTCCGGTATCCCAGCCGTGCTTTCTGCTTTTAACTGCCTACGAAGAAATGGCATATATGAAACGCGCTTTGCGTCTCGGCGTAGAAGATTATCTTGTAAAGGATGAAATCACACCGGAAATTCTGATCAAGCGTCTTTCCGCGATCCGAAGTAAAATCTGCGCCTTAAACCGGGATTCCTATTCTTACCGCCAGAAAAGCCTCCAGCATTATTTTAGTGACCGGGCGGCCCATTGCCCGCAGCTGGACGGTATCCCGGACAGCAATCTTCTGTATCTTGTTCTGGTTCCCGATGCTGTCATTCCATGGTCAGATGCCAGAATGCTGCATCAGCAGACTGCCGTCATTAAAATGATCGATACGGCGCTCCTGCATGCAGAAACTTTTTCTTTTGACCAAATGGAAAATATATGCGCCGTTTCCGCCTATAACAATAAAATCATTATGTTGCTGCATGCAAATACCACGCTTTCTACTCATCAGTTAATTACCGTGCTTCTGGATTGCTCCGGAAAAATTATAGCAAGCCTGGAGAAAAATTATGCTTTAAGCTTTTCCTGTTTTTACAGTTATATCCCAATGGATATCCGGACGCTGCACAAAAGCTATTTTAAACATCAGGAAAAACTGCGCGCACATTATTTTATGGGAAGCCGTACAATTACTGCCCTGGATAGTGATAAGCTGTTTATTACCAATCAGAAAATAACAGTAAAAGAAGATACTCTGCAGGAATTGTATGAAGATCCCTGCTCTGACCTGCGTGCCTTTCTGACCGAACAGCTTGATCAGATTCAGAGCAGCCACAATTACTACGGATTTATCCAATTAATCAGCAGTTGTTTTTCTTTTTTTGAGAGAAACTTTGATACACTTCCCTACGACCCGGATGAATTATCTCTGACCGATTTCCGGGATACCCGCAATTTTCTTTTGGCGACGATTTCCCGGCTTTGTCAGAACCGCAATCCGCAGATGAGCTATGAGACAAAACAGGCGCTTTTATATATTTCAGAAAATTATAGCAAGGTTGACCTGTCCATTCAGGAGATATCCGACAAAATCGGTATGTCAGTCACTCATTTCTCAAGAATATTTAAAAACGATATGTCCGAGACCATATGGGAATACCTTACCTCTTACCGGATACAGAAAGCCTGCCAGATGCTGCGCACGACGGACGCAAAAATGTATGAAATTGCAGAAATGGTCGGCTATAGCTCGTCACAATATTTCAGTCAGGTTTTTATGAAAAAGATGGGACTGAAGCCTCTTGATTACAGAAAGAAGGAAAGGCAATGAAACACAGCGATACGATATCCCAGACGAAAATCGGACGGAAGCTGCGCGACAATATTATGCGTCTTATTATTGCCGCGCTTTTTATTACTGCCGTCCCCCTGATCGTTCTTTTTTCAAAGAGCTATCTTGACAATAATATCTCGCAGAAAAGTGTCATTGCGGATCAGATTACGCAGCAGGTAGACCTTGCCGCCACCAGCATCATTATCTATTCCAAGCAGGTAGCCAGCGACAGAGTGTTATTAAATTTTCTTGCATCGGATATGACCGACCAGAATACGGCAAAAATCGAAAACCGGCTCATGGAAATGTGCGGTACCGGACCTAACATCAAAAATATTATGCTTATCTGTGAGCAGGGGGATTTTCATACTCCTTTTATGAGTGATGAAGAAATGCATGCCATTCTCGATACAGACTGGGTCCAGAACTGCAGATCCGGCAATTACACACAGTATTTTTCTTCTATTGACCGCGAAGAAAATATTTTCTATTTCTGTACATCTTTAAAATATAATTCGCCGTCATCCGGACTTGTGATCCTCGTTATCCGGGCGGATGATCTGATGCAGACAATTTTGGGGAATGCCAATAAGACTTTTTCGCACTACATATGGCTTGACAGCAATAACCAAACCTTTCTCGAACATTCTTTCGAGCCGCAGGAAGACCTGTATTCCCGCATGGCAGCTACAAAAAACTATTTGTTTTTTGACAACTACAAGTTCCATAATTCAGACGGTATTTTTCTGTCCAGCTACAGTGATACCAGCCACTGGAAGTTTGCCGCCTTTATCCCGTATTCTGAACTGCTTGCCCCGCTGCTTCCGCTGCTTCTCGTACTGGTTGTATCGGTAATTCTGATTACCGTGATTTCTGTAACGGCTCTGAAGCCCCTGATTCACAATATTGTTTATCCAATCGAAGTACTGTCCGAGCACATGAAAAATTTTTCTTATGATAAAGTGGTTCCGGTAGACATTCACACCAACGATGAAATTGAGGAGCTCAGCAGCGCATTTCACAAAATGTCTGTTGAATTGAAAAAGAATATTGATCTGCTGCTGGAAGAACAGAAAAAAGAGCAAAAGCTGCAGTACGGTCTCCGTATTTCTCAGATTAACCCACATTTTATTTACAATACTATGAATACTATCAACTATCTTGCACGGAAAGACCGCACGAAGGATATTGTGGTTATCAACAGCGCGTTAATCCACATTATGAAGGACAGCCTGCGCATCAATGATGAAGCAGTTATGGACACCCTTGAGACGGAGATTAACATTACCTCTGAATATCTGAAGATCCAGGCATACCGGTACGAAGAAAAAATCCATGTTTACTGGGAAATTGACCCCGCACTTCGCGGCCGGCATATTCCGAAGCACATCATACAGCCGATTGTAGAAAATTCCATTGTTCATGGTTTTCTGGAGGATGGTTTTGAAGGGACGAAAGGAGAAGCTCCCTTTATCCGCATCCGTTCTTTTACCCTGAAACAGGGCGAAGGCCTGTGCATCGAAATTGAGGATAACGGAAAAGGGATCGACATGAAAAATTATCTGCAGATCTGTGAAGACGCCAGACACTTTGATGCAAGTAATGAATACAACCGCGGAAAGCACATCGGTCTGGCAAATATCAAATGGCGTCTCGCCTATCTGCTGGGCGACAGTCAGGATTTCCGGATTTCTCCCCGGACGCCGCACGGTACCATTGTCACCATCAAATTGTACGAGGACGCCCGGATGCCTGACCAAACTGCTTAAACAGGTTTATTTTTACGCAATCTCTATAATACATGCCGTATACTGCCCGGACATTTCTATCTGTAATGTCCGGTTATCAAGTGCCGTAAGCTTTGCGGCACTTATTTTCGGATATCCGATAACCGCTTTTGTAAAGCTTCTGTCAAGCGGTATTTCTATCCTGTTTTCATCGGAAGCTCTTCTCTCAACCGCAAGATAGACCTTTTTCCGGCATGCAAGTCCCCAGACAAGCCATCCGCTGTCAAAATGATGAGTTCCCAGCGGCCAGACCGGCACTGACTGCGGTATTTCCCGACGAATTTCTTTATAATATTGGATCGCCTCTTTAACAAGTGCCCTGCGGGACGGGGACAGCTCGTTTAAATGGCCGCCCAGATGGATGCGCATAAGAAGAGAAGAAACCATATTAAAAACCGTTTCCCGCTCATCGCCCTCTCTTCGCGGATAACTCCAGATACCCGCCTGTTCCGGAAGAACCGCGGTTGCCGCATTTGAAGCGATAAAGCCCATGATCCGGTAATCCTCCTGATCGCTTACAGACTGAATGTCCATAGACGAGAGCATGGCGTAATCCATCCTCAGCCCGCCGCTTGCGCAGTTTTCCCATGTAACATGCGGATATTTCCGGATCTCCTCCTTCAGCCACGCAAGATATGCGCGATTGTGCTGAAGAAGCCCCTCTCCTGGACTGTCGCAGGCAAGGTCCGTTCCATAGCACAGGCAGAGGTTGTAATCTATTTTAATATATTCCAGACCGTAATCTCCAACGACTCTTTTTAAAACACCGGACGCATGCGCCCGCACCTGCGGATTGCGGAAATCTAAATGATATCGTCCGGAATCTGCCACCGGTTTTCCGTTCCGGCAAAACAGCCATTCCTTCGGCAGTTTTTCTGCCCCCGGACTGTCGATGCCGTATGCTTCCAGCTCCAGCCAGAGTCCTGCTTTCATGCCGCGCTCCCGAATCGCATCCATTACCTTTGCAAGACCATTGGGATAACGCTTCCGGCATTCCGCAAAATCGCCGAAGGTAAACTGCCAGTTTCCGGAATCATACCAGCCGCAGTCAACGACAAAAACCTCACAGCCCGCTTCTTTTGCCGCATCTATCAGCGGCAGCAATGTCTCTTCCGTGGAATTTCCCATCAGGCAGTTCATATAATCATTAAAAATCACAGGAAGCTCTCTTATTTCTTTTTTTGTTCTCCGATAGAGGGTCAGCCACGAAAAACAGTCTTCCGGATTTCCTCTGCAGACACCCGCTGCCACCGGCACAGTCCGGAACCTGCCTCCCGGCTGCAGTAGCTTATGCCAGTGTGCAGATTCCATATCCGGCCCCGATACCTGGAGATAAATCTGCTGCAGATAGTCTTTTTCCAAAAAAGAGTCTGCGTAATCGTGAATCACACATCCCACTTCCCACGACCAGGCGCCGTTGTGCTCTATCTGCCAGAACAAATTTTCCCGATTTCTCTGATTGTGGATAATTCCCATCGGCAGATATTCTCCGCTGGAAAAACCACTGTGATTCGCAATCCGGAAACGGTCGTAGCACAGATTGCCATACGGAATCACCCCGCACTCCCGCAGGCTTTTCTTTACCCAGCGGCATTCCGCCGACCAGGTATTGTTGGCATAGCATATCTGCAGGTCATCCGCAGGATTCTTTTTTCCTTTCTGGTAAACATCCACATTTCCATAGCAAAACGATGTCACTGCCTCCAGGCAGACCGGAGATTCGGAAATATTTTCCACTTCACTCTCGCAGGAAAACACCGGAAGCTTCTCCTGAAACGTATAGATCGTCCTTACCCGAATGCAGGATTCCTCCTGCGTGATCACCAGGGTATTGTTATCCGCCCATTCATGTCCTGTGTATTTTAATTCCGCCTGCGGCGTATCATAGAAATTTTTTGCACCCCGGAAGGACTTATTTTTCCGCTCCGGTATCTGCACCTCCACAATTCTGGATGCTAAGGGAGCTGCAGTGTAGTCGGATGCTCCACCGGTTGCCGGTTCCACTGCCAGCAGCTTCGCCTCTTCGCCCTCCTCCAGCAGGAAACATAAATGCATGTTATTCCTTACAATATCCAGATGCCCCATCTTCAGCCGTCCCCCTTTCCGCTGTCTGTCTCCAATGCAGCAATAATTGCTCCTGCCAAAATCATCAGCCCGCATACTACCGATAAAAATGCCGGTATTTTTTGGAGCAGCACAATTTCAAATAGCATCGCCCAAAACACATATGTTACATTCAGCGCCATTGCTTTCGGCGGTCCAATTCTATGAATTACCTTGTAATAAAACAGATACGACATCGTTCCAAACAGAGCTGCCGCTGCAATAATCCAGATAGCAGATGTTGCAGCAGCCTTCCTGACCATCCCCCATCCGCTCACTGCATTCATAATTACAATCCCGTGAAACAGCGCCGAACTTCCCTGACGTATCATCAGCGCATGCTCATTGGTAATCTCTGTATTCTTCATTGCGTATGCACATATGACGGCCTCCAGGGACCACCCCAGAACACATAACATCGCACACAGGAAACCCAGCATGACATTCCGGGGTTCTTCTCCCTGCGACAATGCTCCAAGAATCATCATTCCGGCGACAGATAAAAATAAACCGCCCATCTGCCTTCCGTTCATCTTTTCTTTCAGGAAAACATATGCAAAAAATGTCCCCAGGGCAGGGTATAAAGCAGACAGCATTGCCGTATAGGATGCCCCCAGATATTTAATAGCAAAGACATACCCAGTCATTCCGACGGGTCCGCCCAGAAGAGAACCAATAAGCAGTATTTTTCCATTTGGGGTATGCAGCGCATTTCGCACATTTCCATACTCCTTTTTCTTCCCTATATAGAAAAGCATCCATATACAGGAGCAGAAATCATGCAAAAACGTACTTACAAAAGGCGCCAAAAAAACTGCTGACGGACTTCCTTCAAAAACAGTCTGCATCATGGCAATAGAAAGTATCACTGTATCGAGAGCCCAGAAAATAGCTCCAGCCAGCCCTGTTCCCATGTTTATCCTCCTGATCATGCATTATATGATTCAGTTTAACATGCTTTGGCAGAAAAATCAGCGCAGAATCCTGCCATTTTGTTGGATATAATACCGGAAAGCATAAAAGAGCTGCCGCTTTCGCGACAGCCCCATATTTCCTATTTATTAATCCAGATAGCTCTTTGCAGATACCGGTGTGCGGTAATCTACATCCGATACGATGATACCGTCGGTAGAGTTGCTTGCGTGCACGACCTGACCGTTGCCAATGTACATGGACACATGTCCAATACCGTAATCGCCGCTTCCTTCGTAGAATAACAGATCGCCCGGCTGGATACTGTCAAGGTCTACGGAAGTACCGCCCTGTGACTGCTGTCCTGCTGTACGGCTGACACTGACGCCGTTATCCGCCAGAACTGACTGTGTAAAGCCGGAGCAGTCAGCACCGCTCGTAAGGCTTGTGCCGCCCCATACGTACGGATTTCCAACGAACTGCAGTGCGTAGTCAACAACCTGCTGTCTCAGAGAAGAGGTACCGTCTGTGGTAACCTGTGATGCGTCGATGCCTGCATTGTCAAGTACATCCTGCACTGCTGCATCTGCTGCTGCCTGCGCCTGGTAAGCGGTGTCTGCCGCTGCTGCTGCGTCTGCTGCCGCCTGATCTTCATCGCCGGACCATGCCGCTTCGTCTGCTGCTGCCTGGGCATCTGCTGCTACCTGATCGTAATATGCCTGATCTGCTGCAGCCTGATCCGCCGCTGCCTGTGCATCGTCTGCGTACTGTCCCTGACTCTCCAGATACTCAATCCAGGCCTGATTCTGTGCTTCCCACTCAGCCTGCTGCTGTTCAAGGTATGCCTGATACTCGGCTTCCTGCTGTGCCACGTATGCCGCATAAGCCGCTTCCTGCTCCGCCACATATGCTTCCCATGCGGCATTCTCTGCTTCGATCCTTGCCGTCTCTTCCTCAACGGACTCTGCCTGCGGCAGGTAAGTAGCGTAGCTTACATAGTCTGCGCTTACATAACCGGTGCCGTTTGCAGTGGAAATCTTTGCCCATCCGCCAAGATCCTCTTCCAGATATACGATCTGATCTGCGGTAACCATATCAACGACTTCCGCATCCTCGGAAGCGTCCGCACGTACCATAAGCGCCTCTGTGTTTACCTGCGCAACCGGCGTGCCGACCTCTGCAACTACCTGTGCAGCCGCCTCTCCGGTCGTGAGCAGGTATTTTGCTACATAACCCTGGCAGTTTCCGGACTGAATAAGATACCACTCGCCCTCATCTGCAAGGATCGTTGCCGCATTGCTGTCGTACAGCTTTCCGACGATGTCGGATTCTGTACTCGGCTCTGTGCGGATATTTATATAAGAATCCTCCCCAAGCTGTGCAACTGCAATCGTATTTATCACATTCTCTGCCGCTTCTGTTTCTTCCGCAGAAGCCTCCTCCGCAGCCGCCTCCGTTTCTTCTATCGTATCGGCCCCGGCCTCTGTCTCCTGTACTTCCTCTGTCTCTTCCACGCTGTCCAGGGAAACAGCTCC
>CABRSG010000018.1 GCA_902473545.1 uncultured Lachnospiraceae bacterium
GCAGCATCGCGGCAGCTACCAGAATCAGCATACACGCCAGAACGCTTTCTATCAGAATAAACATTTTTCTGCTATTCTTCATCACTGTCTTCCCTGCTTATCTTACTTATCGTTTCCTCCCGGTCGAGGGCATTGCCGTTCTCCAGGAGCTTTCTGTTTTCCTCAGAAAACAGAATCGCCGGCAGGCGGATGGAGACGGTCGTCCCCTCGTCCGGCTCGCTTTCAATGGAAAGCCCATACGCCCTGCCAAATAAAAGCTGAATCCTCTGGTTGACGTTTACAAGTCCGACGCCGGAGCCGTGCTTGTGCACCCGGTTGCTGTCCGTCAGCAAAAGCGCTGCCTCCTCCGCCGGAATCCCGATGCCGTTATCCCTCACGGCAAGCAGCACATCCTCTCCCTCCATCCTTCCGATGATGGTAATTTCGCCGTCGTCCATGCCGCTCACGCCGTAATTGATCGCATTTTCCAGTATCGGCTGCAGGATCAGCTTAACAGCGCAGTATTCCTCCACTGCCGGATCGACCTCCATACGGACGGTAAAGGAATCCTTGCAGCGCACCTTCTGGATGTTCATGTAGGTCTGCGCGTGCTGCAGCTCATCGTGCACGCGGATAACCGTGTAGCCGCGCGCTAGGCTGAGGCGGAAAAACCGTGCAAGCTGCGTGACCATATACGCCGCCTCATCGTTTTGCTCACCCTCGATCATCCAGGTGATAGAGTCGAGGGCATTGTAGAGAAAATGCGGATTGATCTGGCTCTGCAGCGCGTCCAGCTCGCTTTTTCTGCGCTCATTCTGCTCCCAGACAATCGTCTTCATCAGATCCTCGATCCGTTCATACGATTTTTGTATGGAGTATCCAAGGTGGCGGATTTCCTGGGAGCCGCCGATATAAATTTCCGGCTTTTCCCCCGCCTCATACTCCAGAACCGACGTGTTCAGCTTCAGGATCGGACGCGAGATGCGCACAGATACGATGCGGTTGAGCACCACCAGCATCATCGCCGTCAGAATCAGCATCATCATAAGGAAATAGCGGAGGTTGATCATTCCGTAGGCAAACATCGCATCCGGCAGCACGCCGACCAGCTTCCATCCGGTGTAACTGACGGTGCTGACGATCACTCTGCGGTTCTCACCGTCAAACACCTCGTCGTAGACGCCGTCCTTGTAAGCCGCGGCAATCAGGTTGTTCTCCCGCCCGATGCGGTCGCCGAGCTGCACCTGGCGCGGATGATAGATAAGCTCTCCGCTGCTGTCGCAGAGATAGTAGTACTGCCCGCTGTTTTCGTCATTGATCTTTTTCATCAGCCGGGAAATTCCGGAAAAGTCCATATCTACCAGCAAAACACCCTGGCCGGAATCGCCGCCGTTTGTCAGCTCCACCATGCGACTTAAAGAAACCACCCAGTAATAGCGCAGCGTTGCGTCATGAAAAAGATTTTGAATATGCGGCGTGGAAAAATGCATATTTTCCATCTCGTCCATCGCCTGCACGAACCAGTCCTGATGCGTGACGTCCGGGTCCTCCTTCTGAGAGGCCACCGGCTCCGCCGCGATCAGGCTTCCATAATAATTGTAAAGGGCAATACTGCGCAGGCTTTCCTTGTTTGCCTCATATAAAAGATTGAGGCTTTTCTGGATATCCTGGTTGTCGCCGGAAATATCGTATTCCTTGATCGCATTGTAGTATGCCGCGTCAGAAATCTGCCGCATAGAAATCAGATAATCCTCCAGGCTCTCGCTTGTCTGCTCCATCAGCATCCGCGTGCTCCGGATGACCTCGTCGCGATAAACGGCGGAAAACCGCGCCTCCAGCACCAGACCGAGAATCAGCATCAGCGAGATGGATATCACCGAGAAGGTAAGCATAATGGTCGACTGGATACCCCTGTGGGTTATTTTTTCCAGATATCCGAAATACTTGTTTTTCACTCTTTTGTATGCTCCGTTCTGTATTTGGAAGGCGACACGCCAAAACGCCGCTTAAACACGTAGCTGAAATAATTGGAATCCGTGTAGCCGACATTTTTGGCGATCACATAGCTCTTTTCGTTCGTCTCGATCAGCATCCGGGAAGCCTGCTCCATCCGGTAATCCGTCAGATAGGCGGTGAAGGATTTCCCGTTCTCCCGCTTGAAGGTGGTGGAAAAGTAGGAGTTCGACACGCCAAGCAGCTCACAGATGAAATCCAGCGAGAGCATCTCGTCCGCATAATTATTCCGCACGTATTCCTCCGCCCTGCGGATATAGGATTTCGTCGAGCTGCTCCGGGCTCGGATCAGCTCCTCGCGGAACGCAAGCCCGGTGTCCGTCAGCCATTTCTGTATCGTGTCCGGCTCCATCTCCAGCAGACGGTTGTAGAGCTTTTTTACATCCGCTGAAAACTCTTTTGCGTCAATATCATTGTTTGCCAGAAAACGGTACAGTGCGCTAACCAGCTCCATGATATGGATGTGATACTGCTGCAGAGAATTCGCCGTCGAAGCAATGCGTCTTAAATATTTCTCCGCCGTCTCCCGCACCTCGGCTTCTGAGCCAAGCCGGATCGCCCGGAAAAAATTCGACAACTCCGACTCCGCCTCCGTATCTATCTTGCCCATTTCCTGCGGCACGATCTCACGGATATTGATCGCGCGCGCCGCCCCGTAGATTCCGCGGTAAGAAACCGCCTCCCGCGCGCCGCTGTAGGACTGCGCAAGCTCCAGGATAGACGTGCACACTCTGCCGACTCCGATGGTAACGACCGCATCGAGAATCCGGCGGACATACCGGCAGAATCGGTCGCACTCATCCGTCAGCTCGGAGACGTCATTTTCACTTTCAAGCTGTGCGATCAGCACCATATTTCCAAGGTAGAAAAAGCTTTTCGCCTGCCATTTCTGCGCCAGACGCTCCTTCACCTGCTGCTGGACGGACGCTGTTAAGAGCAGCGGATTCATCTCCTCCGGCACCTGGCTGGTCGAGGTGTGGATCACAAGGCAGCAATAACAGGCACTCGAAAAGGAAATCTGGTAATCCGAGAGATATTTCGGCAGCTCCTCCTCCCGGATTCTTCCTTCGATGAGGGTGGAGTAAAAGTTTGTCTGCAGAAGCGGAAGCGATTCCGCGTAATACTTCTGCAGCGTCTCCACATTGCGCTTCTCGCTGATCTCCTGATCCAGCTTTTCCTTCACCCGCGTAAAGACGCGCGTCAGCTCCGACGCGTTGACAGGCTTCAGGACATACTCCTCCACCTCCAGGCGAATCGCCTCCTGCGCGTACTCAAATTCGTCAAATCCGGTAAACAGAAGGATTTTCGTGGAGGGAAATTCCGCCTTGATCCTGCCCGCCAGCTCCATCCCGTCCATGTACGGCATCCGGATATCCGTCATGACGACGTCCGGCTGAAATTCCTCCACCATCTCCAGCGCCTTCACACCGTTGTTGGCAGAGCCGATGACCGAAAAGCCCATGCCCTCCCAGTCGATTTTCTTCATAATAATCTGCGTGACCTCTTCCTCGTCGTCCACGAGGAGGACGGTATAATTATTCGTTTCCATAATATTATCACCCGTTCATTTTTCGCATCTTCTATCCCTGGCATCATTATACCAAACATACCAGGAAACGTCCATCAGACGTTTTTGCTATCTGCACAGACCATCGTCTTTCATAGAGACGCACGCGTAAAAAAGAGCCAGACGAATCCGGCTCTTTTGCATCGTTTTTTCTTATTTTTTCTGCACGTATTTCAGACAGTCGAGCGTTACCGCTACCAGGATGATGATACCGGAGAACACGAACTGCAGGTTTGTGTCGATGCCGAGGATCGTGAGGGAGTAGGTGAGCGCCGTAAAAATAAATACGCCGACTACTACGCCCGAAATCTTACCGATACCGCCGGTGAAGGATACGCCGCCTACTACGCAGGCTGCGATCGCATCCATCTCCCAGCCCTGCCCGTAAGCCGCAGAACCGGAACCGAACATTCTCGCGCACTCCAGCCATGCGCCGAAACCGTAGAGGATACCTGCCATGATGAACGCGCCAACTGTTACCTTGAATACAGAAATACCGGAAACTGCCGCTGCCTCTGCGTTTCCGCCGACTGCGTACAGATTTTTGCCGAACGTCGTCTTGTTCCAGATAAACCATACGATGATAACCGCTGCCACCGCCCAGAGGATGATCGTCGGGAATCCGTTAATCTTCGGGATGATCATGCTAGGGATCGCGGATTCGATCGCACCGAAGGACACGCCCTTTGTCGCATATGTAACAAGTCCGAAGATTACCAGCATGTTCGCCATCGTGGAGATAAACGGATGCATTTTAAACTTTGCTGTGAAGAAACCGGCAATCGTTGTGAAGAACGTACACAGAGCCACACAGGCGAGCAGTCCAAGGATTACTCTTCCGGCTACCGGGATTCCGGTAAAATCAAACACATGCCCAAAAACGGAACCGGTGTTGATGCCCTGATGCATAATGATGGTGGCGGTCGTCATGCCCATACCGACCATACGTCCGATAGAAAGGTCGGTACCTGCCAGAAGGATCAGTCCGGCAACGCCAAGCGCCAGGAACATACGCGGCGACGCCTGCTGCAGGATGTTCAGCACGTTGTTGTAGGTGAGCAGCGGCGTGTGCTTGATGATCGGAGTGATAATACACAGCGCGATAAAGATGATCAAAATCGCAATATACAGACCGTTCTGCAGCAGGAATGCCCTGCGGTTGAAGGTATATTTGTAGTTTTCCCATTTCTGCGCCTGCGTCTCCGCGAAGCTGAATTTCGACATGCGCAGAAGGTCGATCAGATGATACTTGTAGCTGTAAGCCGTGTGTCTGCGGTCTTTGATCTCCTGCAGATCCTTATCCAGACTCATCTTTGCGTCAAACAGACGGTTTTTCTGAACGTACTTCTCATCCTTGATTTCCTGGTGGTTGGACAGCTTCGCGACTGTCGCCTGATGCTCCGCTTTTAATTTTGCCACCTTTTCTTCGTAGGCAGTCTTGGCGAGCGCCTTCTCCTGCTCGCAGCTCTCCTTGACCGGCTGATAATATTCCCTGTCAAAGTGCGCTTTCAGATAATTTTCCGCATCGGTGATCAGCTTTGCAACCTCGTCCTTGTTTGCCGCCTCCACAGATTTCGCTTTTTCCAGCTCGCTGCGCAGCTTTGCGAGCGCAGCTTCTTTATCCGATGCCGCCATTGTGCGATCCCGCTTGATCGCGTCAATGCTGTTCTGAAGAGAGATGACCTTGTCCGTGCCGTCTGCTCTGAGCGCGTCTATCTTTTTCTGTATCTTACCGACATACTCGTCAATAGGCGCAAGCAGCTTTTTCTCCTGCTCCGCCGTCAGAATCTTTCCATTTGCCATATTTCTCATTCTCCCTTATTATAGGTATTTGTAACTGTAAGATGCCTGACAGTTACAGGTATTTCGCGCTAAGGCGCAGCAGCTCTTCCTGGTTTGTCTCCTTTGTATTGACAATGCCGGAAAGGTGTCCGTTCGACATAACGCCGATGCGGTTTGTGATTCCCAGGATCTCCGGCATTTCGGAGGAAACCACGATGATCGTTTTCCCCTGTTTCGCCATCTTGATGATCAGCTCGTAAATCTCATACTTCGCTCCTACGTCAATGCCGCGGGTAGGCTCGTCCATCATGAACACCTTCGGGCTGCGCTCCAGCCATTTTCCAAAAATGACCTTCTGCTGGTTTCCGCCGGAAAGACTGGTGATCATATCGTCCGGACCCATGCACTTTGTATGCATGATCTTGATTTCCTTTGCGGTCGCTTTTACCATCTTTGGATCGGAAAGCGCGATACCGGATTTGTACTGCTCCAGGTTTGCGATCGTGGTGTTGAACGTCAGATCCTCCTTGAGGAAAAGCCCGTTCGCCTTTCGCTCCTCCGTGATCATCGCAAACCCGTGGTCCATCGCTTCCTTGGCGTTCTCAAAGTTCATGAGCTGGCCGTTGAAGTATACGCGCCCCGCCGCTCTGGTGCGGACGCCGAAGATCGTCTCAAGAAGTTCGGTACGTCCGGCGCCCACCAACCCGTACAGCCCGAAGATCTCGCCCTCGCGCACATCAAAGGAAATATCCTGCAGATGCGGCTCGTACTTGGTGGAGAGGTTCTGAATGGAAAGCACCACGCCTTTCGGCTTGTTGTCCACCGGCGGGAAGCGGTTTTCCAGGGATCGTCCGACCATCGCCGCGATCAGCTCGTTCATATTGGTATCCTTCGTTTCCTTCGTCATAACAAGATTACCGTCACGAAGCACGGAAATCTCATCGCAGATTTCAAAAATCTCATCCATCTTATGAGAAATGTAAACCAGCGCGATGCCCTGCTCTTTCAGCATCCGCATCATCTCGAACAGTTTGTTTACCTCCTGCACCGTCAAAGAGGAGGTCGGCTCGTCGAGAACGATCACCTTTGCATTGTAGGAAATAGCTTTGGCGATCTCACACATCTGCCGCTGCGATACGGACATGTTGCGCATCGGCTGTGTGAGGTTTACCGTCATCCCAAGCTTACGGAAAAGCTCGGAGGCTTCTTTTTTCATTCTGCCTTCATCAACGATCCCCATCGAATTGACCGGGTAACGGCCGAGAAACAGGTTGTCGATCACGTTGCGCTCCAGGCACTGATTCAACTCCTGGTGCACCATCGCAATGCCGTTTTCCAGGGCATCCTTCGGGCCGGAGAAGCTTACTTCCTTTCCATCCAGGATAATGGTGCCCTCATCCTTCTGATAGGTACCGAAAAGGCATTTCATCATCGTCGACTTACCCGCGCCGTTCTCGCCCATCAGCCCCATAACCGTACCGCGCTTCACATCCAGGTTGATGTGATCAAGCACACGGTTTCTGCCGAAGGACTTGCTCATGCCGCGTATTGATAAGACATTTACATCTTTCTTATCTGCCATCTTCTTACTCCTATATTATTTTTATCATGTTTCTGGCATTATCAAAAAGGAATAGGGAGAATTTCTTCTCCCTAATAACCCTTGCATCTTTATCCAATCTATCTTACTGACTAAGCAGAGATGTATAGGAAGCTGCGTTGTCTGTCTTAACCATGTTGATGGCGAATGCATCATACTGGCTCGGGGTTCCGCGACGGTTTGTGATGTTGGACTCTGTCTGTCCGTCGCCGCCGATGTACTCAACATTCAGGTTCAGAATGTCGTCGTATTTCTGAAGAAGCGGCTGGTAGGTAGCGCTCAGGAAGTTATCTGCTGCGTTGTAGATGTTCAGCCATACGGACTTCGTTGCGTGCGCTGCCTCGTCGAGCTGGTTGGATACCGGAGCGTAGGTAACGGTTGCATCCAGGAAATCCTGATAGTTTTCAGCGGTAACCGCTACGTTCAATGCGTAGTAGGAGCGCTGCTCTTCATTGTATACATATACATCATCTGTCAGAACGTTGCCTGCATCATCTGCCGTGCCGATACCGGTGTCGATATCAACGCCGTCCAGTGCGTTTCTCAGAACACGAAGTGTCAGATAAGCCTGTACGTCTGCATGCTGGCTGATGGTTCCGCCGTAGCCTTCTGCAATAGCTGCAACTGCATCGCTGTTTGCGTCATAACCGAAGGTCGCTACGCCCTGATCCTTGGACCATGCGTTGAACATTGCCATGCCCATACCGTCGTTGTTGGAAACAACTACATCGATCTGATCGCCGAAGGAAGCGGACCATGTGCCGATCGCATTTCCTGCGGTAGCTGCATCCCATGTAGCGCCTGCGGAGTTCTTCATTTCCTGGGAAGCCAGCTCACGTACCACATAGGTCGTGCCGTTGATTTCCAGTGTGCCGTCCTGTACTGCTGTTGCAGAACCGTCGGTGTTTGTTCCAACCGGATCGCTGTTTGCATCGCCGTCTTTATCAACTGCTGTGCCAAGAGCCTTACGAACGCCTCTTGTACGTGCAATGGAGTCATTGTGTCCGATATCGCCGATCGCCAGAACGTAGCCGATCACGCCGTCGCCGTTGCGGTCGATCGTATCTGCATGTGCCTCGATATATTCCTTAACCATGGTTCCCTGCAGCTCTGCACCCTGGTTTGCGTCGAAGCCTACGTAGTAGGTGTTCTCATTGAAGCTGAGTGCTGCCATATCAAGCTCTCCTGTGGAGCTGTTGGACGGCTGGCGGTTGAACCATACGAGCGGTTTCGCGCTGTTAGCAACCTCTCCCTCTGCGAATGCTGTCATGGAAAGACCCATAACCGCTGCCATTGTCAGTGCAAAAATTCTCTTTTTCATACTTAAAACTCTCCCTTCTGACCGGACCTTTGTCCGTGCCGTTTGTTGATATCGTCATTATACACGAGCTTCTTCTCAAAAAAACATAGAATATTATTCTTTTCACATTGAAATTTTTATGATTTCTTCGTGAAAATATACAATATAATTTCTATTATTTGTGGAATCGCATCATTTTGACAGCCTTATAACAGGCGGTGCCGTGTGCCGGCAGCGCACCTGAGCAGTTACTTTTCCGATATCAGAAGCATTGACAACCTTTCTGCGCACATATAAAATGATAGAAAACCCCTGCGCAATGGAAGCTTTGCAAACGGGTGTCTATTTTTGAAACAGGAGGCTTACAGAAGTAATGGCAAAAATTTTGATTGCGGAGGACGATGCGGATATCAGCAGCCTGATCCGCAGAATATGCGAAAAAAGCGGACTGCAGGCGGCGCAGGCATTTTCCGGCACGGAAGCTGCCCTGCGGCTGGAGCTGGAGACCTTTGATATGATGATCCTTGATCTGATGCTGCCGGGCATGACCGGCGAGGAGCTTCTTGATAAGGTGCGGATGGAAAAGAGCCTGGCGTTCCCGGTGCTGGTACTCTCTGCAAAAGCGGCGCTTACCAATAAAGTGCAGCTCCTAAACAGCGGCGCGGATGATTATATGACAAAGCCCTTCGAGCCGGAGGAGCTGCTGGCACGTATCAATGCCTGCCTGCGAAGAGCCGGACGTACAGCCTCCGGGCAGACGAACTCCGACAGTCTTTCTTATAAAAAGCTCTGCATCCATCCCGCGTCGCGCAGGGCGACGGTAAACGGCCGCGAGCTTGTCCTCACGCCGCATGAATATGAAATTTTGCTCCTTCTTGTGCAGTCGCCGGAGAAGGTATTTTCCCGCGAAGCGCTCTACGAGCAGGTCTGGCAGGGCGGCTACTACGGCGAGGACAACACGGTCAATGTCCATGTGAGCAATCTGCGAAAAAAAATTGCCGCACTGGATGCTGATAACGAGTATATCAAAACAGTCTGGGGCATCGGCTTTAAAATGGTATAGCAATCTTTATGATTTCTTTAAACTTTCTTGAGGACTTCTTTAAAGCGCAGGTTTTATAATGCAGTCATAAAGAAGAAAGGAAGTGTCAAATATGGAAATTTATTCCGCAAAATCGCATGATCTTACAAAATACTACCGTAACTTCTGCGCACTGGATAAGGTGAACATCTCCGTAAAGCGCGGGGAAATCTACGGGCTGGTAGGCGACAACGGCGCCGGCAAAACCACCTTTTTAAAGCTTTTATCGGGACAGATTTTCCCGAGCGGCGGGGAGCTTTCCCTGTTCGGAAAACACACGCAGCAGGATCTGAGGGACGCGCGCTCCCGCATCGGCGTGCTGATCGAGGAGGCAGGCTTCTATCCCTCGCTCACCGTCTGGCAGAATCTCGAATACTACCGCCTGCAAAAGGGCGTTCCCGGAAAGCAGTCCGTGACGGAGGCGCTTCATATGACCGGTCTTTGGGAATTCCGGAAAAAATCCTGCCGGGAGCTGTCATTTGGTATGAAGCAGCGCCTTGGACTGGCGATCGCTCTGCTTGGCGTCCCCGAATTTCTGCTGCTCGACGAGCCGATCAACGGACTCGATCCGAGCGGGATCCTGGAAATGCGCAATCTTCTTTTACGGCTGAACCGCGAAAAAAACATCACCATCCTGCTCTCAAGCCATATTTTGAGCGAGCTGGAGCAGATCGCCACCGTCTACGGATTTCTGCAGAAAGGGCGTCTGCTGGAGGAAATTTCCGCGGAGGCACTCTATAAAAAATGCGCCGATTATGTGGAGATCCAGGTGGCGGATGTACAAACCTACACGGTTCTTTTAGAGCAGAAGCTTCATCACACGCAGTACCAGATCCTGCCAGAGGGCAAAATACACATATTGCAGGCGGACCGCCCGACAGAAGTCTACAGCGCCCTGGCAAGCGACGCACAGCTCGCAGTACTCAGCCTCTCTCGCTATCACCAGTCACTGGAGGAATACTACATGAATCTGAAAAACGGAGGTGCAAAGAAATGCTAAACTATATGAGAAGTGAAATCTACCGCATCACACACAGCCGCTCGTTTTATATTTGCACCGGAATCCTCTGCGGAATCGTACTGCTTCTGCACGCCGCCCTCATGATAGGCGCTGCAATCACACCGGATTTTAAGTATAACACCGTGCGCTTTTCTTTAAATAACTTTGTGGCACAGCCGTTTATTATGGTAATTCTCGGCGCAGTCATCGCAGGCACGCTCTTTAATGAGGACAGGAAATCCGGCGTTCTGAAAACGACTGTTGCGTACGGTATCTCCAGGGAGACCATCCTGATCGGCAAATGCATCGTCAGCCTGCTGACCGCCGTGCTCCTGCTGCTCGTAGTTCTTGTATTTTATGTTGCATGCGCCTTTCTCACCCTGCGGGAGCCGGAGTGGCTGCCGGTGCAGCAGATGCTGCTTGCTATCGCCGCCTCCCTGCCGAGCGCCATCGCCTCTCTGATCTTCGGGAACGCGATCTTTATGCTCTGCCGCAGGGAAATGACCGCCATTCTCTGGTGGGTTCTGCTGTTCTACGGAATTCCGATGGCATTCTTCTTTATCGGGCTGAAATTTGAACTTTTTGAGCGGATCTCCGAGTGGATGCCATATATCTTCCTGAGCATGGGCGTAGGGGTGTCTATGAACACCTACAATAGCATCTGGGATACCGCGGGCGGTATGCTGCACTGCATTACCGCCGGAACTATCGGCTCCGTCATCTTTCTTATCTGGGGCACACTGCGTCTGCGCCGTCTGGAGATATAAGGCGGGCGCACACATCATATTTTACTTTGGGAGGAACGCTATGCAGACAATTTTACTTATTTTATGCATCCTCGCAGCGGTGTATTTCGCATACCGTTTCTTCCTGCTGCGAAAATCCATCCGCAAGAGCTCATCTGCGCTGCGGGAAATCACAGGTGAGCTTTCGGAAAACCGTATCGTGAAGCTGCCCGTACAGGACGCCTGTCTGGAGGAGCTGCTGGAAGCGATCAATGAAAATCTGACCGCTATCCGGCAGGAGCACATCGCCTACGAGAAAAAGGAGCGGCTGCTGAAGGAGCAGATCGAGAACATCAGTCACGACCTGCGCACGCCGCTGACGGCAATTCTCGGCTATCTGAAGCTAATGGATAAGGAAAGCTTTGACGATACGGACGCCGAATCCCTGGCGATCGCTATCCGCAAATCAAAAGACCTGCAGGCGCTGATCACCCAGTTTTACGAACTTTCGCGCGTCACCGCACAGGACTTTACCGTCAAAAAAGAACCCGTGGACGCCGCACGGATCCTTCGTGAAATCTGTCTTGAGCATTACGCGCAGCTCGAGGCGCAGCAGCTTGCAACGGATTTTTCGCTCCCGGAGCATGAAATCCGGCTGCTCGGCGACGCTGACGCGCTGAAACGCATTTTTGCCAATCTGCTGCAGAACGCCCTGCGCTATGCGCACAGCCAAATCCGGGTGCAGGTACAGAAAAACAATGCCGACGGCGCGATCTCTTTTTTCTTTGAAAATGATATCCTTCCGGAACAGATTCCTGCCGATCCAGGCCGGCTCTTCGACCGCTTCTATATGCAGGAGCAGTCGCGCAGCCGCGGCGGAACCGGGCTTGGACTCACCATCAGCAAAACGCTTGCGGAGCACATGGGCGGCAGCATCGAAGCCGCCTGCCGCACGCAAGGCAGCGAAACACTCTTTGCCGTGCAGGTCACATTTCCGTGTCCTGATTTTGCGGCTGCTTCATCTCCTTATTCGTAAGCCAGGGCAGCCTGATTTCCACGCCTGGTATCCGCGGCTGCCTTGTCTCCGGCTTCTGACCTCCCGGCAGGTCTGTCTCTGCATTCTGTTTTCCCGGCAGATCTGCCCCTGCATTCTGTTTTCCCGGCAGCTTTCCTTCTGAATTCTGAAGCCCCGGTCGTTTCATCTCCGCACTCTGGAGCCGCGCCGCTTTCAGCATTTCTGTGAAATTATTTCTTGCGCCAAGCACCGCCAGCTTTTTGAGGGCACTGAATACGATCTCCTGCGTTTCGGCATTCAACTGCGACAATTTTTCAAACGCCGCCGGAATCGTTGTCTTCCAGTTTGAGCCAAATTCGGAAACCGTATCGATTCCATTCACGCTAATCACCTCAAAAAGCGCATCAACGAACCGTTCCCGTTCTTCCTGCGAAAGCTGACGGATCCACTCGTTGAGCGCGGCATCACGCTGCTTTGCCCCCGGCGTCAGATCACCCAGCATACAAAACTGCCCGTCCTCCACAACCCAGGAAAACGGATCGTGCTGCCACAGGCTCACGCTGCTGCTCTTAACCACCAGGAAATCCTCCTGGTTCTCCAGCAGCATTCCCACCAGAGAGGATTGGGGGATCGTCTTTTCCACCTTCGGAAGCGTGCGCTGAAATTCCGGGCTTTCCAGCACGCATTCCTGAAACCCAGGACCGTCGTGCGAATACACCTTCTGAATGCGTCCCTGTATTTCGGGCGCACACTTTGCCGCCGCATAGACGGACAGATTTCCGCCCTTGGAATGACCTCCTATCAAAAGCGCCCCCTGTGTATGGGCGGCTGCCTCGTTGAGATATTTTGCTGCAGCCTCCTGCGAGGGCACCGGGCACTGAAACGCCATGTTGAAGTCCTCCTTCCAGCCGACGATCGTGGCGTCCGTTCCCCGGAATGCAGCATAAGAAAGCCCCGGTCTGATTTTAAATGTGACGGCGGAAAACTGTTTCTCCCGCTCCCTGTCAAGCTGCTCTGCATAGCCGCAGACCGTAATGCCGCGAAACCGCGGGCTTGCCGCAAGCGCAAACAAAAGCTCACGGCTGCCCTCCGGATTCCACAGATCCGCAAACATTTCCGGGAAGCATTCCGCGCGCAGCAGCTCCCGGATGCCGATTCCGTTCCAGGTACGGATTCCCGTCATCGACTCCGGAAACTGCATATACGAAACCCATGCCAGGATCAGGCTATCCACGGAATTAAACGGCCGCACTTCGAAGTCGTCCAGCATCGTTTCTGCGTAAGTAATCATATTATTCATTGTTTTGGCACACTCCTCTCTGATGCTGCTTTCTGATCAAAACCTGCTTTCCCCGGAAGGCAAAACCATATTTTACAATCTTTTCCCCGCACACTCCTTTTGCTTCCAGCACTGTCGCATACTGCTTTTCCTCTATTTGCCGCAGTGCTGCTCTGACGGTATCCTCAAGATCCTTTTCACATTCCGGATCCTGCACCTTAAACTCCAGTATAATTCCCGCGTCCTTTTCGTTTCTCGGCTCCATCAGCACATCGTATCTTCCAAATCCACTTTCTCTGTTGGACGTAATGACATAGCGGGTTTCCAGCGTCACCATCAGCCCCAGTACAAAACCGTGATAAAACCGTTCCGGTTCGCTTTCCCGCGAAGGTCTGTTCCCGCTGTCAAAAAAACTGAACATCGTCGATGATATCCGGTTCATATAAACGTTCATCGCCTTAACATCTCCCTGCAGCAGCGCTTTCACAAAGTCGTTATAATTTGACGCGGAGGGTGCAAACCATCCGCGCACCATACTCCGGAACATTACCATCGTTTCAAAATTTGTGATTTCCAGCTCATATATCCGTTTCCACTCATAATATTCGTTCTGGTGGATTTCAAATCTTTTCGCCCTGAGATAACCGCTCGCCAGAAGAAGACTCCACACCGCACCCTCATCCAGATCAAGCTGATTATATACGATCTGCTCATCCAGCTCGGTCTTAATACTTTCTCCGTTCAGAAGTATCTTAAATGATTCCTTAATCTGTGTTGATCCCTCCCGGATCAGCTTTCCAACAAGACTGTTGCTGCTCGTGTTCGCCCAATAGGGTCCAACCTGCCGTTCCGCCAGATAGTTAAGAATTGACCATGGATTGTAAATATCCCTTACCTCCCCGAAAATAAAGCCGTCATACCAGCGCTTCACTTCTTTCTTCTGATCCGCAAGTCCATATTCCTCCAATGCATCAAAAACCTCTTTTTCTGTAAAGCCAAAAAATTCACCGTACAGGGCAGAGGTCGCCGTCACTACCTTCAGATTATTTAAATCAGAAAAAACAGATTCCCTGCTTACTCTGGTAATCCCCGTCATGATCGCCCTTTCAAGATAAGGATTACTTTTAAGTGATGCATTAAATAAACTGCGCGTAAAAGCCGTCAGCTCCTCCCAATAGCCGTTCACATATGCCTCCTGCATGGGAGTGTCATATTCATCCATTAAAATGATCGCCTTTTTGCCGTAGTACCGGCACAAATATTCAGACAGCCTTCTGAGCGCTATCGTTATTCGGGCATCTCCCATCTGAATGGACAGGCTGCGGTAATATTCCTTTTCATTTTCCTCCAGAATATCTGTTTTCAGGAGAAATGCATATTTATTATACAGATCTATGATGGTCTGGCATATTTTTGTCCTCGCCTCTGAAAAAGAAGTTTCCTTCACATCCGCAAAGCTCAGGGAAATTACCGGGTAAGTTCCCTGCAGCTTTCTGTACCTTGCTTCCTTCCAGATATTCAGTCTCTCAAACAGCGTGCTCCCCGCATACTTCACGGAAAAAAAGCATTCGAGCATACTCATCGTCAGTGTTTTTCCAAAACGGCGCGGACGCGTAATCAGCGTCACATCATCCATTGCTTCCCACCACTCTTTTATAAAAAGTGTTTTATCTATATAAAAGACGTTCCTGCTGATTACTTTTTCGAAATCCTGCAGTCCGATTCCAACTGTCCTTGTCATGCTGACTCCTTTCCGGCAAACATATGCAACCCCTTTTGGTTACATTATACCTGCAATGCCCGAAAACAACAACGACTTCCTCTGCCAAATCCGCAAAAAATAATATTTGGGTATATCAAAATAAAATAAATTATGCTATAGTGTATCTGTAAATACATAAACAACAAATAGGAGTGGATACAAATGAGCGCAGAAATGAAACCGATTAAAGAAGGAAAGGTCCGCGAAATTTACGACAACGGCGACAGCCTCATCATGGTTGCCACAGACCGCATAAGCTGCTTCGATGTGATTCTGAACAACACCGTGACGAAAAAGGGCACCGTGCTTACGCAGATGTCGAAGTTCTGGTTCAATATGACTGAGGACATCCTTCCGAATCACATGATCTCCACAGATGTGAAGGATATGCCGGAATTTTTCCAGCAGCCTCGTTTTGACGGCAACAGTATGATGTGCAGAAAGCTTACTATGCTTCCGATCGAGTGCATCGTGCGCGGTTACATCACCGGCAGCGGCTGGGCAAGCTACAGGGAAAACGGCACAGTATGCGGCATTAAGCTGCCGGAGGGCTTAAAGGAATCCGACAAGCTGCCCGAGCCGATCTACACCCCGTCCACCAAAGCGGAAATCGGCGACCACGACGAAAATATCTCCTACGAGCAGAGCATCGCTCATCTGGAAAAATATTTCCCGGGCAAGGGAGAGGAATACGCCGCAAAGCTCCGCGACTGCACCATCGCACTCTATAAAAAATGTGCGGATTATGCCCTCAGCCGCGGCATCATCATCGCAGATACAAAGTTCGAATTTGGTCTGGATGAGAATGGCAATCTGGTGATCGGTGATGAAATGCTCACACCGGACAGCTCCCGTTTCTGGCCGGCGGAGGGCTACGAACCGGGAC
>CABRSG010000019.1 GCA_902473545.1 uncultured Lachnospiraceae bacterium
TGTCTGTCTGTCTGTCTGTCTGTCTGTCTGTCTGTCTGTCTGTCTGTCAAAATTATATTTTCTGCCCATGCAAAATGCAACCCCTTTGATACACTTTTTTTTATTATATCTTCTGGTTGTCACATTCCGGTCACATATAATTTTTTCTCTCTTTTTATTTTGTGATTCAGGAAAAAGAAAAAGACATCATTTCTGACGCCTTCTTACCATTCTCTATATAACATTTCCGTATAACATTTCCGTATTTTTTTATCCAAACCTGCCGGTGATATATTCCTCTGTTTTCTTATTTTGCGGTTTTGCAAACATCTCCTTCGTGCCGCCAAATTCCACTAGCTCTCCCAGGAGGAAAAAGGCGCAGCGGTCGGAGACGCGCACTGCCTGCTGCATATTATGTGTAACCATAATCACGGTGTACTGCGATTTCAGCTCCATCACGAGATCTTCAATCTTTCCGGTGCTGATCGGATCGAGGCTTGCAGTGCTTTCGTCCATCAGAATAACGCTCGGCTGCACGCTGATCGCGCGGGCAATGCAGAGACGCTGCTGTTGTCCGCCGGACAGCCCAAGAGCGGAGGTTTTCAGACGATCCTTCACTTCCTCCCAGAGCGCCGACGCTTTGAGGGACTGCTCCACAATCTCATCAAGCTTCGCCTTTGAGCGGATGCCGTGCGTTTTCGGACCGTATGCAACGTTCTCGTAAATGCTCATCGGGAAGGGATTCGGCTTCTGGAATACCATGCCGATCTCTTTGCGCAGCTTTGTTACATCTACATCGGGAGCAAAAATATTTTTGCCGTTATAATTCACCTCGCCGGTAATGCGCACATTCCCCACCAGGTCATTCATGCGGTTCAGCGTTTTCAGAAAGGTCGATTTGCCGCAGCCGGACGGTCCGATCAGCGCCGTAATCTCGTGCTCCGGGATTTCCGCCGTAATTCCTTTCAATACCTGATGATTTCCATACCATAATTTTAAATCTCCGGTTGTTATTATCGGATTCATTCTTATCTCCTTCTTGGGCATCGCATTTTTTATATGATGCATTCACCTGCACTGTCACATTTTAATATGATTTATGCCACTGCGCTGCATCTTTCCAGTATGTTGCATCCATCGGCTTTACAGCATTTTAATATGATTCATTTTGCCGGACTGCCCAGGCGTTTCGCGACAAAATTTGACAACATATTAATAAATACCACCAGCACCAGCAGCACGACTGCCGTCGCATAGGATTCTTCCACATGCAATCCCTCGCTGGAGAGGTTGTACATATGGACCGCAAGTGTGCGGCCGGAATCAAAAACGCTGCCTGCCAGCTCCGCCACCGTTCCGGCGGTGTAGATCAGCGCCGCCGTCTCCCCCACGATCCTGCCGATTGCCAGGATAACGCCTGCTAAAATGCCGGGAACCGCCGCCGGAAGCACTACCTTAAAAATAGTGCGCAGCTTGCCCGCGCCAAGTCCAAAGCTTGCCTCCCGATAGGAATCCGGCACTGACTTTAAGGCTTCCTCCGTCGTCCTCATAATGGACGGAAGCACCATGATCGACAGCGTAAAGGCTCCGGCAAGAAGTGAACGCCCCCATTTCAATGCCGTTACAAAAAACAGCATACCAAACAGTCCATACACGATAGAGGGGATTCCCGACAGCGTTTCCGTGGTCAGCCGGATCACGTCTATGAACGGATTTCCTCTTTTTGCGTATTCTACAAGAAAAATCGCGGAAAAGATGCCAAGCGGGACCGCGATCACAAGCGCCAGCGCTGTCATATAAACCGTGTTGATGATTGCCGGAAGCATCGACACATTTTCCGAGGTGTATTTCCAGGCAAAAAGCGACGGCTTCAGATTCGGAATGCCCTTTATTAATATGTAAGCTATCAAAAACAGAAGTACCGTAAATGTAATTCCCGCCGACAGCATCACAAAAAATTTCTGTATCTTACTCTTCATTATCTTCTCCTAATCCGCTGCCTTCCGATTTAAAAACGCCACCGCAAAATTGATAATCAGTATGAATACGAAAAGCACCACTGCCGTGGCAATCAGCGCCTCCCGATGAAGGTCGGCAGCATAGCCCATCTCCAACACAATGTTTGTCGTCAATGTGCGGACGCCCTGAAGAAGTCCCTTGGGCATACGCGGCTGATTTCCCGCGATCATCATGACCGCCATCGTCTCACCGACCGCGCGTCCGATTCCAAGCACGACCGCTGCGATCACGCCCGACTTCGCCGCCGGCAGCATTACAGAAAAAATACTTCTCTCTTTTGTAGCGCCCAGCGCCAGCGCACCCTCATAATAGCTGCGAGGCACCGCCCGGAGCGCCGCTTCGCTCACACCGATAATGGTCGGAAGAATCATCACACCAAGCAGAATCGACGCCGTCAGAATACTCATTCCATCTGTTTCCGTTGGAAACAATGCACGAATTGCCGGAACCAGCACCACCAAACCAAAGAAGCCATATACGATGGAGGGGATTCCCGCCAAAAGTTCCGTCGCCATTTTCAGCGGTTTGTAAATCTTCTTCGGACAATACTCCGCCATAAAGATCGCCGTCAGGATGCCGATCGGTACGCCAATGATTACCGCACCTGCCGTCACACAGACGCTGCCGAGGATCATCGGCAGAATACCGTAAATGTTGTTGCCCGGCTTCCAGGTCTGCCCTGTCAGAAAATCAAACACTCCGATTTTTGCCATCGCCGGAATGCCGTTTGCAAACAGGAAAATACAGATCAGCGCCACCGCCAGAATGGAGGTGCAGGCGGCTATGAAGAACACCGCCTGCATAATTTTTTCTTTCAGTAAGCCTTGTTTCATAATTACTCCAGTACGTCGCCCCATACTGTTGTCTCGCCTATGTAGATGCTCTTTACCTGCTCAGAGGTCAGCTCTTCAATCGGATTTTCATTATTGACGATCACTGCAATACCATCCTGTGCAATGACAGTCGGCGTCAGACCTGCTTCCAGCTCGCTGTCCTTCAATTCTCTTGACGCCATGCCGATATCGCAAATGCCGTCGATCGTGTCGGTCATGCCTGTGGTTGAATCACTTGTCTGTATTTCAATCTCCGCATTTGTATTTACTGCCTCATAAGCTTCTTTCAGCTTCTCCATTACCGGCGTTACGGAAGAGGAACCGGAAACAACCACCTTGCCCTCTGCGCCTGTGGAGGTATAATCTGTCACGTCATCGATCGTGATGTAGCCGTTGTCCCCAATAACTGCCTGTCCCTCTGTGCTCATAATGTAGTTAATGAAATCCTGTGCCGCCTCGCTCACATCACCTTTCGTTGCAATGTTGAACGGTCTGCAAACCTTATACTCTCCGGCCTTGATGTTCTCTACCGTTGGCTCTGCGCCGTCGATCTTTACTGCTTTTACAGTGTCATTCAGAGAACCGAGAGAGATGTAGCCGATTGCGTAAGTGTTTCCTGCTACGGTGGACATCATAACCGCGGTATTGTTCGTAACACTCGCATCCACGGTGGTATTATCAACCTTCTCGCCTGCATCGTTCTTTTCCTCTACGCCGAACAGCTCGATAAATGCCCCTCTTGTGCCGGAACCGTCCTCACGGGAAATTACGGAAATATTTGCCTCGCTGATATCTGCTGCCATTACCGGAGCTGCTGCCAGAGCCGCCGCCATGCCTGCCGCTAAAATTGTACCTGTCATCTTTCTCATTGTTTTCTTCTCCTCATCTTATTCACGAAATTTTGTTTTCCCAGGGCTGCTTCTCTTTCGCCCTGCACGTATAGATTAACAGGTTAATGTAAAGTTGGTTATCATAGAAATGTAAAATAGGGGTAAGATTCTTGTGAAGTATCGAAGTAAAGTATTAAAGAAATGCATTGAAGTGGATTATGAAAGCAGATCCTTAAACAGGAATTCAAGAGATCTGTCCTGCCACAGACGATCCCTTGAATTCCTTTATAAAATATTATAATTCTATCTTAACTTCCTGCTCTCCGGCAGTCAGAATGTATGTATTTCCCGCTTCCAGCTCCGGCGACGTGATAACCACAGACTGGTATTCTTTCCCGCACCGCCAGGCTACAATTTCATCGCCGTCACTGGTTTTCAGAGAGACAATGCTCTCCGCCGGGATACTCTCTGAAAAATTATACAGGAAGTTTCCCTGCGCAGAATCCTGTGAAAATCCCTGCGCCATTTGGCTGCTGCCTGCTGCAACCACCGTTCCGCCGGTCGCTTCCGCCGTCAGACCATAATCCAGCGCGCTGTCAGCGCCGCTTGTCGGTCCTGCAACCAGCACGGTACCGCCTTCCATATAGAAATAGCCATTCGAATCCAGACCATCACCGTTTGCATCCACCTTGATATTTCCACCGCAGATACGAAGATATGCCTCACTGTCAGAATCCATACCGCCATGTCCCATGCCTTTGCCTTCCTGCCACTGCTGCATTCCGTCCTGCATTTCACGACGCATACCGCCGCCCCGCATCGGCATTTCATTCATTTCTGAAGTCTGCTGTATTTCATTGTCCGCCGCCGTTTCCGTGGCTTCTCCATTTTCCGGCATTTCTGCACCCTGCGGCATCTCTCCGTTTTCCGGCATTTCTGCACCCTGCGGCATCTCTCCGTTTTCCGCCATTTCTGTACCTTCCGGCGGCTGCGGCATCTCTCCGCTTTCCGCCATTTCTGTACCTTCCGGCGGCTGCATATTGCCGCGGTCTTCTTGCCGGAATTGCTTCATAAATGCTTCCTCTTCCTGCGATTCTGTTCCGCCGGATGCGTTCATTCCATCGTCAGAAGCCGTCACATCCAGCGTTCCTCCAAAAATAGTGATCCGATGTCCTTCCAGTCCTTCATAGCTCTGCGGTATGCTGACAGTTCCATTATAAATCACAAGATCCTTGTCACTGTGTATTCCGTCATCCTGCACGGTAAGCTCCAGCTCGCCGCCGGTGATGACAATACTTCCAGTCGCATTCATGCCGTCTTCCGCTGCTGTTGCAGTGATTGTCCCGCCTTCCAGATAAATATTTCCCTGCTGGGTATCGTCCTCATTCTTCGCTTTGATCGCGTGCTGATTCGCCTCCAGGCTGATCGTACCGTCGGCAATCTTTACCGCATCCTTCCCTGCAAGACAATTTTCCACCGCTGTCACATTTAAATTTCCTCCGGTAATTACAAGATCATCCTTTGACACAATTCCGTGTTTATAGTTTCCACTTATCGTCAGACTGCCTGATCCCTGGATCGTCAGATCCGCCTTGCTGAAAATCGCTCCGTCCGCGTCGGCGTGTTCGTCGTTAGATGTGGCCGTGTCCTCCACGACCATCTGTCCGCCGTCGCTCACCACGTTTTCCGAACCATCGGCGAGCGTCAAAAATACCTTGTCGGCAGACTTTATCCAGATTGCCGCCTGGTTTTCGCAGTGGATATCCACATTATTCAGCACAAGCTGCACTTTTGCGGTGTCTTCCGTATCCACAATAATCTGTCCGTCAGACAGCGTGCCGGAAAGAAGATATACCCCTTCCTCTGTAAATGTTACAACATGTTCTTCCTGTGAAAACGTAATTCCATTGGAAGAAGCATTTTCCTTTTCCGTTAAAGCCTCACCGTCCACCAGAACTTCTTCATCAGAAAGCTCCACCTCTGCGTATTTTTTATAGCTGGCATCCTTGTCTCTGTCCGTAAAAGAAATATCCACGACAGATTCTGTAAGCGCAAGCTCCTCCCCCTCGCAGGTTTCCGGAACCGCCGTAAAGCCGTCCTCCTCCAGTGCCGCATATGCCGGAATCTGCAGGATCATCGACACTGCCATGGAAAGCGCCGTCACATATGTAATATATTTCTTCATAGTACCTCCTCTATTCCCATTGACGCACTGCTGCACAGTATTTCCAGATTGCCATTTCGACAGCGAAGCTCATCAATCATTTTCTTTTCCTGGTTTACATCCTTCAAAACAATTTCATATTCCAGTTTAAACAGACTTCCCAGATTGCTTGTTTTTACCTGGCACAACCGCCATTTCTTTGTATATTTTTCGAACAGATCGTCAAATACTTCCGTGTAATCCAGCGATTCCGGTATCGTGATCCGCAGCAGCTTCTTGTCCTCCTTCATCTCTCCGAAGGAGCTTTTCTGCAGAACGATGCTTACAAGTCCAAGCAGCGCAACCACTGCGACGCCGATTCCAAGATATCCCATCCCCGCTGCCAGACCGGCTGCCATTGCAAAAAAGATACTGCTTATGTCCTTTGAGCTTCCCGGAATAGAACGGAAACGGACCAAAGAAAATGCACCCATCACTGCAACACCGGTCCCAAGGTTTCCATTAACCAGCGTGATCATCACCTGCACCAGCGCGGGCAGCATAACAAGCGTAACCACGAAATTTTTCCGATAACTTCCCTGGTACATGTAAATACAGGCCACTGCCATGCCAAGTATCAGCGATACCAGAAAACACGCCAGAAAACTCCCTGCTGAAAATGAAATTGTACCATTTTTAATTAATACTGAATCAAATAGCTGTTCCACCTGCGGCCGCCTCCCTCATTTCTTTGTATGCCCGTCCGTATTTTGAAAAAGAAACCGGATACAGCTTCAGTGCATCCAGAATATCCGCCATCCACACCGGCAGAGCCTCCGGCGTCTTTACTTCCATCAGATAATAGCCCTTCTCTATAATCAGATTGCCGCCCCCTTCATCCTGCAGGTCCAGTCTTGTATTGCGCCAGCGGAGATTATCGTCGAAGGTGATCCGAAGTCCGCTGTCGTCCTTTGCGGCTAACGCGATCCGATCATATGCTATGTACATTTTCGGTTCCATATGCTTGTGATACTTCAAAAACCAGTCGATCTCCCGCAAAATCTGCGAATCGCCGGAAGGCTTCTTTCCATCATATAGATACTCAACCGCTTCCTCAAATTCCATCTCTTCCCGTCGTTTATAAACGATACCGTCATATTTTTTCTTCAGCTCCACAAATACATGCCCGCCGTTCTTATCCATCCCGTAACTGCGGAGCCGCAGTTTTTCCTTATATATCGGTTTATCCAGCGACTCGCGGATCAAGTGAAAATCCGGCGTATCAAAGTAAATATTGTAAATCCGGCTATGTCCGTAGCGGTCCATTTCCATATGGTCTGCCAGCGCTTCCCTCATCTGTTTATACTGTACCTCATCCAGAAGATATTTCACCTCATACCTCTTAAAAATTGTCTGCGCATGTTCCATGCATTTCTCTCCCTCCATAACGTATTTCTTATGGAATAGTTTTATAAAAGAATTCTTGAAGAAAGATTGAAAAAAAGATGTGATCGGTAATTTCACAAAGAGTTCACAGAGATATTAAAAAATAGAACTACCCATTTCTGGATAATTCTATTTTCTAAATTCCTTCTACGATATATAATGATCCATCAAAATCATCAGAATAAATCCCGCAAGCATGGAATATGTGGCAAGCCGCTCGTATCCATGGCTATGTGTTTCGGGAATCATTTCGTCGCTGACAACGTAGATCATGGTGCCGCCCGCGAATGCCAGCGCTGCCGGAAGAATCACACTGGCAATCGTTACAGCCGCGTACCCCAGCATGGTTCCGATAATTTCTATCACACCGGTGAAGCAGGCGATGAAAAATACCCGCTTTGCAGGTACGCCCGCCAGAAGCAGCGGCGATACGATCACCATACCCTCCGGAATGTTCTGCAGGGCAATGCCAAGCGCTACTGTGATTGCATTGCCAATATCCTCACTGCCAAATCCGACTCCGGCAGCAATTCCTTCCGGCAGATTATGAATAGCGATCGCCATCACAAACAGCATCACCTTATTTAAGTGAGACTGCTTATCGGCGTGCGCTTCCTGATCCAGCCCGGTAATACGATGCAGGTGCGGCGTCAGCTTATCGGCAAAATTCAGGCATATCGCTCCCCCAAGGATCCCGGCACAGGTCACCCAGACATTTCCATATTCCAGAGATGGAATAATAAGCCCGAATATCGCTGCCGCCAGCATCACTCCTGCTGCAAATCCAAGCACGCCGTCATTCAGTTCATGTGGAATTTTCCGAAATAAAAACCCCAGAAGCACCCCAATAATGGTGGCTCCGCCCACACCTATCGCAGATATCATCGCTAACTGCATTTTCTATACTCCTTATTTTTACTATCTATCATTCTTCAACATCTCCATCAGCTTTGCCGGTCCCGGCGGATTTCCCTTATAAAGAGACATCATTTTATAAAGCTTTCCCGCGAGCAGCGTCACCAGAACCGCTGTGAGCACAACAATGCCAAGTGAACCGAGCGCCTGCATTATTGTCATTCCGCCAAGCAGTATCTTGGTCGGTGTGACGAGGATTGCCGTGAACGGCATCCACGCCTGCCAGGTAACGGCGTCCCACGGGACATCCGAATTTGTGCCGCCCGCATACATCGTGGCAAAAAAGCTGATAAGAAGCACCATCACAAACAGCATATTCGTACTGGAAAGATCCTCCGGCTTTTCTGCAACCGCGCCGCCGATCGCTGCCAGCGAGCAGTACAGGAGAAGCCCTGCCGCCAGCATCAGAAGTGCAAGTATCACGCCGGATACCGTAAACATTCCGGAAAGCTCTCCGAAAGCATCAAAAAGCTGCAAAATTGCCATATCCGACTGCGGATTTATCATTTTTACGAGCTGTGTTCCAAGCACAAAGCCTCCCACAAGACCGCCGATCCAGCAAAACAACTGCAAAATCCCGCTTGCCGCTGTCGCAAATACTTTTCCAAGCAGCATCGCTCCCGGTTTCACCGATACCAGAAACAGATCCATCAGCTTCGACGTCTTTTCCATGATTGCACTGTTTGCCGTTCCCTGCCCGTATGCAAGGATCATAAAATACAGCACCATGATGTTCAGATAAGGAAGCATCATCGCAAAAATTTCCCGCGCCTCTGCGTACTCATCGGTCTCTCCCTCCAGCACCTCCGTGTCGCGCACGGAAACCCCGATCGGCATGGTAAGCTCGGCAATCTGCGTATACGCAAGCTGTGATTTCTGCACCAGCACGTAGCGAAAATACCGGTTAATAAAGTCCTCATATGCAGATGCATCCTTTTTCTCAAGCTCCGTTTCCTCCGGAAGAAGCACGGATATCTGGTAGGCACTGTCCTGCTTCTCTATCACAAGAAGCACGGCATAGCCGTCTGCAGATGCCAGCTCTGACGCACGCTCAATACTGTCTGCCATTTCGTAAGCGACATTCTGAAACTGCTCCGGATCGACGCTGTTTAAAAAGCTGTAATCCGTCAGATCCTGTTCCCCGTCAATCACATAAACCTTTGTGATCTTACTCTCATACTGCTGATCTTTTCCAAAATACTCGATTGCCGGCATAATCAGCGCAGGAAGCAGGAGGCAAAGCGCCGTGATCCAGATCGTCGCATTGCGGTAACCCTTGCCTTTTATATGCTGCATAAAAGTAAATGAAAATATTTTTCCTATGCTCTTCATATCAACGCGCCTCCCTTTTGTGTTTTCTGCCAAGCATCGCGATCCATCCGCTCAGCTTCAGACGGCTTCCGCGATACATCATCAGATCGCGGTACACCTTCGCGCATACATATGCCAGGAACGCAACGACAATAAGCTGTATAAGCCACGACAATATAACAATGCCGATTCCTATGCTCCCTGTAATATAATATGTCGGAGCACAGAAAATGGATACTATCGGTATGATTGCAACTGCCGTATTCACCGCAGGAGAGTCCACGGCAACCGCTATCACCGCCGCCAGGTATCCGGTGATCACCAGCATTACTACTGCCATATTCGCAGGCTCCACATCCTCCATCGTGGAGCATCCGGTGCCGATCAGCCCGCTGAGCAGCGAAACGGTCAGATACCCAAGCAGAATCGACGCCAGAAGAACCAGGACCGCTGCCGGTGAAAGCCGAAAGCTCTCCGCGTTAATCCCCATCGCAGTAAAATGGTCTATAACGACCGAGGTATCTGCAAACCGTCCGGTAACGACATAGGAAGCAGCCATCACCGCCAGCAAAGAAACGATCAGTCCAAACACATAGGTCATAACGGCAAGAATCTTTCCGAGCAGCATAGCAAGCGGCTTGACACTAACCATCAAAAGCTCCGCCAGCTTCGACGCCTTTTCCTCGATCACCTTCTGAATGATGTAGGAAGAAACGAATGTGCAGAGCATCAGCACAAAAATAGAGTATGCCATCTGCACGCCAAATCTGGCGTCAAAGTTATCCTCTTTCTCCTCATAAAATTCAGCGACGGACTCGGTTTTCGTACTGTATCCGCTTGTCAGAACAGCAATCTGCTGCGGCGTCGCATCCTGCTGCGCATAACGCGCCTCATCCAGCAGCGCAGAAAAAACTTCCGTACACTGCGATAACTCTGTGTCTGAGAAATCCTTCGTCTCCGCGGTAACTGCTTCTATCTCAAAGCTTCCCGCATTTCTGTTTAGATGAAGGTACACTTCCGAAGCGCCGATTTCCTTAGGCTTCTTTTCTTCCGTTACTTCCGCAAAAGAAGTATCTGCAAAAATCTCATTTTTTATCGGCGCTTCCGCCAGCACCAGTTCATATCCGGTATCATTTTTCACATAAACAGATGTAATGTCTGCAGATACCGTCTTTTCCCCGCCCATCAGAAGCGTCATCACCGGTACGCTGACAGCCGCAAGAAGAAGAAGGATAAAAAGCGTAATAACATTTGCTCTTCCCTTCACCATCTGACCGAGCGTAAAGCGGTACACCTTACCGGTTCCGGTAAAATCTTTTCGGCTAATCTTCATGTGCATCACCCACTTTTTCTACGAATATTTCGTGCAGCGACGGCTCGCGCAAGTCGAATGTAATCACGCGGATATCATGTTCAATCAGCATTTTCAGGAAAGCATTCGCCTGCTCTTCTCCCGACACACGAAGCTGATATTCACATTCCTTTTCTGTAACAATCGTCAGTCCCGCTTTCGCGATCAGCTCCTTTACATCGACTTCCGTTTTCAGAGAGAGATTGATCCTGCCGTAGCTCTTTTTTATATCATTCAGATGCCCCTGCAGAACCGTCTTTGAACGGTTTAAAATGATAATGTCGGTGCAGAACTCCTCCACCGTCGCCATCTGGTGGCTGGACATGATCAGATACTTGCCTTTTGCAATTTCCTCCCGGATAATGCTTTTGAACAGATCCGTATTTACCGGATCAAGCCCGGAGAGCGGTTCGTCCAGGATCAGCAGATCCGGGTCCGGCAAAAGCGCCGTCATAAACTGGATTTTCTGCTGGTTTCCCTTGGAAAGCTGATCCGCCTTCTTCGGCGGCTGTTTTTTCGCACGCTTTTTATTTTTTGCCTTTTCGCCCAACTGATCTTCGTCTGCCGCCGGAAACTCCGTCGGATACAGATACTCCTCTACTTCGAGCCGTCCCGCCCAGTATTTGATGCGCTTTTTTGCCTCTTCCTTTGGAATGCCGCGCAAACCTGCAAAATAAATCAATTGATCCATCAGCGTATACTTGGGATACAGCCCGCGCTCCTCGGCAAGATAACCGACATTGCAGACAGACGTGTCCAGCGGCTTGCCGTTCCAGAGCACCTCGCCGCTATCCTTCGACAACATATTCAGCATCATGCGGATAGACGTCGTTTTCCCTGCACCGTTTGTGCCAAGCAGCGCAAATACGCCCGGCTTCGCCATCTCAAAGCTCAGATTGTCTACAACTGTTTTATCGCCATACTTTTTTGAAAGATTTCTTACAATCAGACTCATTTTTCTCCTCTTCCCCTAAATTATTTTTATAACCTTTTCATCCTGGCATCATATACCAGTTTAAGCTCTCTTACGAAAATGTCAATTCTCCCCTATGTAGAAATATAACCCGTAATAAAGCCCAAAATAAAGCCAACTGCAATAAAAATCACCCAATATAACAACCAAGAGTATAAAAACATATTCTTTTTCCCAAAATCGACCTGGCTGCCGCTTCTGTACAATATCTGGTTATTCGCGTAGGCACAGGCAAACTCCATTCCATTCTGCTCTGCCTCCTTTACGCTTTCCACCTGCCAGTCGTTGTTCTGTTGGTTGATATCCTTTCCATCCTCAATTTTTTGAAGATGCCGTGCACGCCTTCTTCTGTTCACCGCCGCCTTGGAATCCACCGTGTAATACAGCGTCTGCTGCGGTCCCTTCTCAAAGCTGTAACAGACTGCACTGCTTCTGATAATATGCCAGCCATTCGCGCTCTGCTTCTGCAAATACTTTGTCAGCCCCTTTGTGGTGAGAAACAGCCGGTATTCCTTTTTTGTATCGCTCTTTTTTCCGTTTGCCCGCAGCCATTCCTGCGCGCCCATTCGGAATTCTCTTTCACACATCTGCGCGATCCCCTCACACCAGAAACCGAACCCTATGAGGATCGTGCTCCACACAAATCCCAGTATAAACGGGAACAGGCTTCTGATCAGAAATGCAAGAAGCAGCATGAGAATATCAAACGCCATCACACATTTATAATTTATCCGCGCCGCATTCTGATACCGATCCCGGTATTTCACCGCATGAATACGCCGTTCTTCCTCCGTATCGTACATTTCATTAATGCCGTCTTCCTCATACGGCTTGCAGAAATAATAATTCATATCTTCATCGTGTGTGATTTCCCGCCAGCCCATCTCCTCTGCCAGCGACACAAACATTTCCCGATCCTGGATTTCCTTCAGCATCGGATACTTCGGGAGGTCAAACCGGTCCACATCGTAGACAAGGCGCTGCGGATTTCCTTTTTCAAAGGTATAGATAACGCCGAGATTGATATTCTTCAAAAACAGCCCCTGCTGCGCCATCTCCTCCAGCCAGAATTTTTCCCGCATCAGACTCAAAATAAATTTTGTTTTACGAACGGTCTGTCCCATAGATTTCCTCCCCGTTTCTGAGCTGCTTGCGCAGGCGCTCCAGCTCCATTTTTAAAATTTCATCCCCCATCGGCGTCAGCCGATACACTTTCTTGCCGTTTTCATTCGATACGACCTCTATCAGAGCATCCTCCACCAGACGGCCAAGCATCGTGTAAAGCGTACCGGTGCCCATATGGATACGGTTTTCCGTAAGTTCACGGACAAACTGCATGATAGCATACCCATGCCTTTCCTCCTTCAGAGCAAGCAGTGTGTAGTAGGTAGTTTCTGTCATTGGAATATATTTTTTAATGATCTGCTCCAATTTTCTATCCCCTGTCCGTTTTCTTTTCGATATGTCGCCCCTTGATATATCGAGACTCGACATATCGTTTAACGACATAATAACACTTTACTATATATCTGTCAATCAATTTTTCTGTTGACAAATGAATGCATTTTCATATTTAAAGATATCAGCGACCTCTATCTTGCCGCCGATTTTCAGCTCAGCAAGATAACCAGCACCGCCGATTTCGCTGATTTTCATGCAATTTCGCCCGAAATCCGCCAGACGCTGGACGTCTGCCCCTATGCGCAGGAAACCGGTTACACCTATTTTTCCAGAGAGACACTTTCCATGCCGGAGCACCTGCGCAAAACCTATGAGCGCATTACGGATAAACATCTAAAGCAGTGGGGCTATGACTGGGATGAGACCTGGCAGGAAATCAGCGCCTCCAACCAGATTCCCGTACTTTATATGGGAATTTCCAAAGCAGTCTTTGACCAACTTGACTGGAGAGGCGAGCCCGCCTCCTGGGAAGATTTTCAGAGCGGACAATATGTGATCGTGAATTATCCCTACAATTACTATGTTGATAAAACAGATTATTACTATAAAAAGGGAGACTCCTTGACGATGACTTACCAAAACGGTGAGGAAAAGACGTATGAGGTGCTGGAGGAAGCAATGCTGCCGTATCTGCTGGATTTTTCTTACACGGAGCTGATTTCTGTAAAAGTCTATGTCCCTGCTACCGAATACATCACCTGCACCGGGAACAATTCTGCCATGCGCGCTATTATAAATGCCATACCGGGACAGGAAAAAAAGGTGCAGCAATATATAGAAGAGCTTATTCTGACGGAGGATGATACCTTCCAGTTTACGTCTGTTCTTGATTTAAAGAATGACTTTAACCGGTATCTCAGCAAATATTACATCATCGGCGGTCTGCTCTCCTTCGTGCTCGCATTTATCGGCATCATGAATTTTTACAACACCACCGCCACCTCTCTCATCAGCCGGAAAAAAGAGCTGGCTCTTTTAGAGGCGGTCGGCATGACCAAAAAACAGCTTCTGGGAATGCTGGTTTTCGAAGGTCTTTTTTACCTTTGCGGCGCTGTCATCATGGCGGGCATTTTTACCTTACTGTACAGCAGAAGAGTTACAGACAGAGCCATCTCCCTGTATGCCTTTCTCCCCTTCGCGCTGATGATTCCGGTGCTGCTCTTCATCGCCTGGGCAATTCCAAAAGTCCAGTTGCGGAAAATGAACCGGGAAAGCGTGGTGGAGCGCATCCGGCAGCAATAACTCCATCATCGCCCGGCAGACGCAGGTAATCTCCATAATATATGCCACAGATAAGCTCTGCCCGGCATAACACCCCACCCTGTCGGGCGGGGATTACCTTTTACTCCATCAGAAAATCCGCCAGATTTTTATAGTTTTATTTTGTTATAACAAAATAAGTTTATCAGAGTTTCTTATTTCCCGCTTCCATTTTTTTAAGCTCCGGCAAAACAATACATAACATAGTAATAAAGCATGCCAGCCCTCCAATGATGTTGGACACAGGCTCAGCCATAAATACTCCTTCTGCCCCGAAACCACACACATAAGGAAACAGATACGTTAGCGGAATGGCCATAACTACCTTTCTGAAAAGGCTGAAAAACACTGCCTGTTTCTTTTTGTTCAGCGCCTTAAACACGGTCTGCCCGCTGTACTGCAGCGCCTGAAAGATATACGCAAAAAAATACAGGTGCAGCGCCGGAACAGCATCTGAAAGTAATGTCTTATCTGAACTGAATATGGAGATAAACATTTCCGGCCTCCATAATATCATAATCCATACAATAAAGGTATAGGGAACCGTGACTGCCATCATGATAGCAATGGCTTTGCGCACATTTGTGGCCCGCCTGGCTCCATAATTATAGCTTATAATAGGTGAGGTTCCTTCCACTACCGCCATGACCGGGGTATCCAGAATCTGCCGCACAGAGGAGACGATCGTCATAATAGACACATAAATTTCCCCGCCAAAAGTCATCAGCACACTGTTGCAGGCAATCTGCACCAGAGAATTGGTGCACTGCATGATAAAGGGAGCTGTTCCAAGACCCACAATATCTCCAGCGAAAGGAAAATAATCCCGAATCCGGGATACTTTCCGGAAATGAATCCTTTGTTCAAGCTTTTTGCCAAAAAGACAGCGGGCCACAACAATTACAGAACATCCCTGGGATATCACTGTAGCCACTGCCGATCCGCTGACTC
>CABRSG010000020.1 GCA_902473545.1 uncultured Lachnospiraceae bacterium
CTTCCCTCCAGCGATTCGCGCCCATACTCCTTCGCAATGTGGCGCGTCACCCGCAGATTTCCGACCACCTGCGGTCCGAGGGCGTCCGGCGTCACCTCGCGGTTTCCAAGCCCGACCACCAGGACCGTCTGCTCCTTTTCTCCCAAAAGCTGACAAAGATGCCCGGCAAGCGCCTCAGAAATCTCCCGGTGATAGTCGTCATCCTCGGACGACATGTTCGGCGCTTCCAGCGTAATGTAAGTGCCCACCGGTTTTCCCATGGTCCTTGCCCCGTTCTCCGTCTCGATCCTCACAATTGTTGTGTATATCTCCCGTTCCTCATCCGTCTCTTCCTCGACCCGCACCCCGCGGATCTCCACATCGTCCTCTTCGAAGCTCTCCTTCGCCTCCAGCGCAAGGTCCGTGCGCACGTTAAAATCTCCAAGCATAGCAGCCTCCTCATCATTTCTGAGAGGTAGTTTCTGCATTCAGGCGGAAAATATTCAGCGCTTTTTGATTCTTTCGTAAAAGCGCGCCTCCAACTCCGGATCGACCGTGCTGAAATATTCCGTATCCTTTTCGCGCTCCGCGATAGATTCCTCCACCAGCATGCTGCCCTCGCGCGCAAACACGGCAAGTTCGCCGGTGCGCACCGGATAACCAAGTTTCTCAATGCTGCATTTCTCCGCAATATGATGCGCCCAGCAGTCCGGATGCGGAACGGTGCTCTTCGGACGGTTCCAGCCAATCTTCTCCTGCAGGAACGCCATCTTCTCCTCATCCGTTACATCGTGATACATAAAGTAGGAAAGCGACGTCACCTCCGCCTCCGGCAAATAATCAAGGCGCTTCGTCTTCGCCATTTTTTCCACCAGCCGTCCAAACATCTGATACTCGAAATCGGCAAGATTTCGTGAAATTTCAAACGGCTCAATGCCCTTTGTGCTGTCCGCTGCCTGCAGCACCTGCATATGCGTTCTTCCGTTGACGATCAGCGGAATCTTATACTGCGACGCCAGCAGATGACTGTAGTAGTGGCAAAGATGGAAACAGACGCTGCAGAAATTGTGCATCAGCTTCATGCAGGCGGAATAATGCCCGCGGAGCTGCGACTCATTTACCGTGATGCGGATGTGATCCACATCCAGCTTATCCAGCAGATTTGCAATATTATTCTTTCCGAAATCGGTGGAAAATCCATTGTCCAGCGTGTAGGTGAGTACGCGCATTCCATATTTGTGCTTTAACTGATAGGTGATGTACGCGCCGTCCTTTCCGCCGCTCACACCGACGATGCAGTCATATTTTGCGCCGTTTTCCTTCGCTTTCTCCTTTACCTTTTCGATCTCCGCCGCAAATTTCTTTTCCAGCGCCTCAAAATCTGTCAGCTCCGCCTTATGTTCATCGTAGAAATGACAGTAATTGCACACGCCTTGCTCATCCAGCTTAATTCCTGCATAATTTTCCGGTAATCCGCACCTTACACATCCGCTCATGCCTCTTCCTCCTTTAATCCTTACTTAAACTCTTCCATACTATCATAAAAATATTCCTGTGGATCACTGCTCTGCAGTACCTCCGCCAGAAGCTCTGAGAATACCGCGCTGCCCTCTACATTCATATGCTTGAAATCCTCAAACAGATCATTTGTAAATACGGTCTGCCGTTCCTTATAGAGCATAAAATTATAGTAATTTGCATCCATCTCTTCGGCAAGCGCGCGGCATACTTCATCCAGATTGTCCAGATCTCCCGCCCCGTCAATGTAATCCTGCGTAATCGGCGTCAGGAGCAGATTAAGCTCGATTCCCTCTTCTCTGCAAAAATCAGCGATCTTATACAAATACTCCAGTGACTCTTCCGTAATCTGAGACGCGCCCTTGCTTCCATCCCAGTAAGCTGTAAAACCGTTTTTCTTTCCTGCCCGTTCTCCCTCGTAGCTCGTTTTTCTTGCACGCCAGCCGCGATTACCATAGTATCTCTGCACCACAGTCCTATAAAGCTTCTTTTTGACATTTTTCTTCACCTGTTTCAGATTCAGATATTTGCTAATACGTGTAGAATAAAGAAGCGACGATACCGTAAGCCCCTCGCTGCGGACAGAAAGCAGATAACGCGCCTTCCAGCGCATTGTGCGCAGATATTCATAGGCAGATAAATACTCCTGATCCGTCGCCGTCTTCTTCAGCGTGGAAACGGAAACCACCAGATAAATCTGCTTTACCGGATTTTCCTCCGCCGTCTCCTGTATCAGATAATAAGTTCCCTTCAGGGGCTGCGTGTTTGTGGCAATATTATACCCTGTCGTTCCGAGCACCTCATCCAGTATCACCGGCTGAATACCACGTGCAGCAATCGAGGTGCCGCAGTACAGCGTATCAATCGTTCCCTTCAGGTCACTGCGTTCCCGTTTGGAGGCAAGCGAAAAGGTCGTCCATCCCTCATAGGCGAAGCGCGCAACACTCTCGAACAATATCACAAATGCCAGCACCGCACAAATGCGGGGAGCTAATTTTTTAAAATTGCGCATAAGCAAATCCTCCTGTCATCGAAACGTTGAACTGCCCGATCGCCAGGATCACTCCAAGCACAAAAAAATAGCAGAACCATCTCACCAGCAAGGGTTTCTTCGCCAGCGTATCGCGCACCGGCTGCCTTTCCTGCAGGAAATCTACCGCAAACATCAGAAGCAGCGCGCATCCTAAAAATATTTTCATTTCCCTGGACAGCCCAGGCAAGATCTCCGACCATCCGGCCGGCATACGGATATCCGTAAACATTTTTTTCGCAAATTGCAGCATCGCCGCTGTATTTGCCGGTCCCGGAAAGATCTTCAGAATACTCACAAGGAAAAACGTTCTCGCAATACTGAACAGCTTCCAGCCCCTGCTCTCCTGACGAATATGCAAAAGCTCCTTTGCCTTCGCAAAATATGGCTCCAGAACCATCGCTCCCATGATGAAAACGCCGTTTGCCGCGCCCCACAGTATGTAACGCCAGCTCGCGTCATGCCAAAGTCCCGTGCTGGTCCACACAAACACCAGTGCAAACAGCGAGGGGAACAGCTTACCGACACGCGCGCCGAACCATTTTCTTCCCAGTTTACCAAATTTTGTCGCCGGCGAGGAAACGGCCAGCGGATAAAACATATAATCACGGAACCAGGAGCTTAAAGTTATATGCCAGCGCCTCCAGTATTCCGCGAGAGATTCCGAAAAAAACGGCCGCCGGAAGTTCTCCTCAATATGGATCCCAAACAGCTCGGAAGCCCCTGCCACAATATCCATGTACCCGGAAAAATCCGCGTACATCCAGACAGTCATATACACGCAGCCCAGGAAACAGGTAATGCCGCTCAATTCCGCATACTGATCAAAAATGCTCTGCATGACCGGACGCAGATTATCCGCAACCACCATCTTCTTAAAAAAGCCCCACAGCATACGCTGGCACCCGTAGGAAAAATTATGGTAATCAAAAGCATGTCCCTCATAAAGCTGCGCCGCCATCGGCTTATAGCGGTTCATCGGTCCCTGCGTCATCTGCGGAAAGTACGCAAGAAACAAGAGCAGCTTTGCATAATTCTTCTGCGCCTGTATTTTGCCTTTATAAATATCCATCAGATAACTGATCGCAATTAGCGTGTAATACGAAATGCCCAGCGGAATCAGAAACTTCGGAACCGGAAGCTGCACGCCTGCAAACGCAAACAGCCGATTGCCGATCCTTGCAAAGAATCCGCTGTATTTTAAGATTAACAGAATTCCCAGATTAAAAATAACCGCTATTGTCAGAATTTTCTTCTTTTTCTTTTTATACTGCTTTTTCAGCACTGACGCCGTATTTTTCTTTTCGGCAATCATCCGTTTGCATTCCTGTTCCAGGCGCTCCATCCAAAGCCCGGCAGCCCAGATGCTGATGCTCGTAAGCAGCAGATACACCGGCGATGCCGCGCACGCCAGCGCGTAAAAAAACACACTGGCGCCAAGCAGCACCATCCAGCGGTACTTCAGCGGACATACATAGTACACCACATACAACACCGCCAGGAACAGCAAAAAGAACAGGGAATTGACTGTCATTTTATGCCTCCTGCTGCAGTCTCTGTATCAATTTGTACATGTCCTCAGCGCTGTTGAAGTTTTCCGGCTCCATGTCCTCAAATTCAATTTCCACGCCAAACGCATCGTTCAGCTCGCCAATAAGGGAAACGATATCGAAGGAATCCAGAATCGCATTGTCGATCAACGCCTTTTCTGTCTCAAAGTCCACATCCGGTCTGAGTTCCTTTAAAATTTCCATTAACTGTTCCATACGTTTTCTCTCCTCTTCTTAATTCGTTATTTTTCTCCCAGCAGAAACTGCCGTGAAATTACCCCATCATATATATAACCCATTTTCTGATAAATAGCAATAGCGTGTATGTTTTCTTCATCCACCCAGAAATTTACTTTGTCGGCGCCGCCTTTCGTCAGAAGGTACTCTGTGGCGCCGCAGAAAAGCGTTCTTCCCATGCCAAGCCCGCGCAGTTTTGTGCTCACCACCAGGTGCTGCATAAAACCTGTCTTTCCTTTCGGGATCACCATGATCACCGGCAGCCGTACCCCGATCACCTGCTGTTTTTCACAGTATTCGGCAAATTCCGTCTCCTGCGGAAGCAGTGTGCTGTAAATATCCAGGCTGCTCTTCCAGAGCGCCGCAACCTCCGGGTAATCCTGCGGTTTTAACTGCACGATCGGATACTCGGCAAGCTTCGCACTCTGATCTGCCGGCGGCAGGAAATTTTCTTTCGCACACTCCATCCTGCGATAGCGCTTATACTCCGCAAACCCGTGCGCACACCAGCGCGAAACCCCGCATTTTGCAAGCGCCGCTTCCTCGTCGCCCCGAAATACCGTGTCGAGGGCCACCGGACGCATCCACCCGGAAAGCGCCGGAAGCTGCGCGCCCTCCTTCATATAATAGTACAGCCGGCTGTAATATGCCTCCCTCACCTGAATGCAGAGCGCTTCTTCCGACTCCTCCACATACAGCTTTTCCCGCCGGATCATGTCCTCCACCTCCGCCGGTACAAAAAAGCAGTTGGTGACAACCGGACGGTTTTTCTTCTTAAACGCCTTTACCCGCTCGCCAAACAACGCGGCTGAAGCGATCTTCTCCATTACGCCTCACCTCCGCATTCTCCGTCTTTTGCAAAAAACAAATACGGGTTATCCAGCACCCGCTGCGGCAATTTTCTTTCCTTCCCGAAGTCGCATACCAGGGTCGGCGCACACAGCTGCGCGAGATACCACGCCGTCTCCTCTTCGTCTGACGTCTCCATTCTTACGCAGTGGATGCCGCGCGCGATAAGCTCCTTCTCCTGTCTCTGCAGCGCTTCGCCCTCTCCCAGCAGCACTGCCTCTTTATATAAGGGGAGCCCCGGCTGCCCGATAAATTTCTGCTTTAAGAAAACACGGTCGATCTTTCCCCGCTGGTTCATCGGCATCTGTTTCATCCAGATAAGCCGGTTCGGACACATATACTTCGGCAGATAATTCTGCAGTTCTTTGATGATCTGACCGTCGCACGGCTCCTGCGCCTGGTAAATCAAAACGATCTTCCCCTTCGTCTCATCGTACTGACAGCAGCAACGCGCGATCCACGGGAACGCATTGACAGCGCTCTCGATCTCAGAAAGCTCGATGCGGTGCCCCATATGCTTGATCTGCCAGTCGCGCCGTGCGGCGAACATCAGAAGTCCCTGCTCATTTCTGCGCCCGTAATCGCCGGTGTGATAAATTTTTTCCGGATACGCCGTATTGCGCGGATTCTGCCGAAATGCCTTTTCGGTCGCCTCCGGATTGCGGTAATAGCCGTGTGAGAGGCAGGTTCCCCGCACACAGATCTCTCCTGTTTCGCCGTCGGGCACCTCCCGTCCGTCCTCATCCAGCAGCAGGATCTCCGTATTGGAAAATGCCTGTCCGATCGGCAGCGTCTCCGTATTGGAAAATTCTCTGTCCAATATGTAATAAGTGCAGTTGCAGGTAATTTCCGTCGGTCCGTACAGGTTGACATACATCGCATCCGGGAGCTGTTTTTTCCAGTCGTTCAGCACCTTCACCGGCATCACTTCCCCGGAAAACATCACCTTCTTTAAATAAAGCGGTCTGCTCTTTTCCAGCACCTTCATAGAAGAGAGAATGCTCAGAGCGGAAACTGCCCATATGATCGTGGTCACCTTATGCTCGTTTAAATAGGGCACCAGCCCCTTCGGCATAGAAAACATTGCCTGCGGTACAATGTACAGGGACGCCGCGTTGCGCAGCGTACTGTAAATATCTTTCACTGACACGTCGAAGTCAAAAGGCGCCTGATTCGCAAACACTTCATTTTCATCAAAACAAAAGGTTTCCGCAAATTGCTCTACAAGGTCGATCACCGACCGGTGACAAATAAGTACCCCCTTGGGAACGCCTGTGGAACCGGAAGTAAAGATCACATACAGCGGATCGGTATCCAGATGGGCCTGACGTATTTTCGCAAGCAGCGCCTCATCCGCCTGCAATCCCTGCTGCTCCTCACGGATCAAAAGCTGTTTTTCCGGCACAAACTCCCGAAACTTCTTTTCATCCTTTTGCGGTACGATCGTAAGGAACGGCTGCGTGACATCAAGAATCGCCCGGGTGCGTGCCGCCGGAAGCTTTACATCCACCGGGACATAAAAATTCCCGCTGTATATGACCGCCATAAAATTCACCAGACACTGGGCGGAATGATCGGTAGCAACTGCCACCGGCTGATTCCGAAATCCATATCCAGCGATCCTGCTGCCAAGCGCCTTTGCCTGCTCCACCAGTTCGCGATAACAAACCTGATGCATTTTGTCTGCGAAAGCTGTTTTCTCAGGGAAGCGCGCAGCTGAACGCTCCAAATAATCTAATACATTGGTAACCATAAAAACATCCTTTCTTTGCCGCCTATATATTATAACATACTTGTGAGAAAAATGTGAGAAAATTGAAACAAATTTGTAGGAATTAATTAATAAAAAAGTATCATTTTTGTATTGACACAGCGAAGCGGATGCACTAAAATATAGAAGTATGTTTATGTTAGAACGTCCGTGTCCGGGATTAACATAACACGTTTAAGATGAAAAGGAATCGAAAATATTTTGGAGGTGTCAGGGAATTGGCTAACATTAAATCTGCGAAAAAGCGTATTCTGGTAAACAAGACGAAAGCTATGCGCAACAAATCCATCAAGTCCGGCGTGAAGACAGCGATCAAAAAGGTTGAGGCTGCTGTTGCCGCAAAGGATAAGGCTGCTGCAGGCGAAGCTCTTCTTTCCGCTACCGCTACCATCGACAAGGCAGCAACAAAAGGCGTTTACCACAAAAACAATGCCGCAAGAAAAGTTTCCCGTTTAACGAAACTTGTAAATAATATGTAATTTGCCACAGGGGACTGCTGCCCTGCAGAAGATTGCAAACAAAAAAGGCATCCCCATCGGTCCGTCATCCGATGGGGATTTTTTTACATATCTGAAAACAGATTTTGGTTATATACGCCGTCTGCGATCAGTTTTTTAAAGGATTCGATCACCAGCGGCTTGTCCTCCTGATAGGTAACCCCAAACCACTTGTCGGTTGTCTCCAGCATCTTTACCGTTACTTTTCCTTCGCGCAGGAGCTGTCCGATGTACGTCGGCAGCAGATACTCCGCCTTTAATTCATTCCCGGCAATGTTTCGGAAAAACTCTGTAAAGCCCTGCTCCAGAAGCTCCATAAATTCCGGTGTCAGTCCCCACATATTCATGGAAACATGGCTTTTGGCATCTATCGGAGTGCCATTCACCGCTGCTCCCTGAGCGGTCTTGAGGATGTCGTGTGTCTCCACCACATCTTGCAGAAAATCCGCTTCATCCACGCGGCATATTCCGCGCGTCACACCGCCATTGTCGCTTAGGGTGTTTTTCAGGATAAAGCCCGCCATACAGAACCGGTGCGGCTCTTCCGGTGAATACGCCTGCAGAAAATCATACAGTTTGACAAAGGCTTCCTTTCCATAGTAATCATCCGCATTAATCACTGCAAACGGCTCTTTCACGATATGCTTGCAGCAAAGCACCGCCTGTCCCGTTCCCCAGGGCTTTGTGCGCCCGGCGGGAACTGCAAAACCCTCCGGCAGATCCTCCAGAGACTGGAAGGTATAAGCCACCTCCACTCCCTTCTTTTTGCAGACCGCTTCAATACGATTTCCGATCACCTCGCGAAAATCTTTCTCAATGTCCCTGCGGATAATAAATACTATTTTATCAAACCCTGCCTCGATCGCGTCGTGGATCGAATAGTCCATGATGATCTCCCCGCACGGACCGACCGGCGCAAGCTGCTTGATGCCGCCGCCAAAGCGTGAACCAATACCGGCAGCCATAATCACCAACGCTGTACGTTTCTTCTCAATCATCCCACATTCTCCTGTCCTTTTACAATTCTTTTTCGCACATCTCAAGCGCGGATGCGATCACAGCGTCCATATCGTAGTATTTGTATTCTCCAAGCCTTCCGCCAAAAATCACATGCTCTTCTTTGTCTGCCAGCGCCCTATACTGCGCGTATAACGCTCCGTTCTTTTCATCATTCACCGGATAATACGGCTCGTCTCCCGGCTTCCACTCTGAGGAATACTCCCGGCTGATGACCGTCTTCGGCTGCGTGCCGAATTCAAACCATTTGTGCTCGATAATGCGTGTCCAGGGCGTTTCACGGTCCGTATAATTCACCGCCGCATTTCCCTGGAAATTGGGCATATCCAGCACCTCCGTCTCAAAGCGAACAGACCGGTACTCCAGCGCCCCCAGGCGGTATCCGAAATAAGCGTCAATCGGACCGGTGTAGATCACCTTATCCGCCAGCGCATCCCATGCCTGCTTCTGTTCCAGATAATCCACGCCGAGGCGCACCTCCGTGCCCTCCAGCATATTTGCGACCATCTTCGTGTAACCGCCCACCGGAATTCCCTGATAGCGTGCGTTAAAGTAATTGTTGTCAAACGTCAGACGCACCGGAAGACGCTTAATGATAAATGCCGGAAGCTGATCGCAGGGTCTGCCCCACTGCTTTTCCGTATAGCCTCTGATCAGCTTTTCATAGATATCGGTGCCGACCAGACTGATCGCCTGCTCCTCCAGATTCTTTGGCTCCGTGATCCCGGCCGCTTTCCTCTGCTCTTCTATCTTCTGTGCCGCCTCCTGCGGCGTCACCACGCCCCACATCTTATTGAAGGTATACATATTAAACGGAAGCGAGTAAAGCTCTCCGTGATAATTCGCAACCGGCGAATTCGTAAAACGGTTGAACTCGGCAAAGCGGTTCACATACTCCCATACCCTTTTATTGTTCGTGTGGAAAATATGCGCGCCGTACACATGAACATGGATTCCCTCCATCTCCTCTGTGTAAACATTCCCCGCGATCTGCGGACGCTTGTCGATCACCAGACAGGTCTTTCCCGCCCGCTTTGCCTCCTGCGCAAACACTGCGCCGTAAAGCCCGGCGCCAACCACCAGATAATCGTAGTGCTCCATTGCAGTCTCCTTTATAAACATTCTCAGAACATGCTTACATTATAATCGCTTTTGCCGCATGTGTCTACAATTTTTCTAAAATGAATTTACGCAGCTGCTCAGCAGTTACGAAATTTACACACTGCGGAACACAATGCTTCCGTCCGCGGCATTCATGGACTCGATGATCGCAAGTGATTCCAGCTGAATACCCTTTTCACGGATGAGATCGCCGCCTCGCTGATAGCCCTTCTCAATCGCTACGCCGATTCCCTCCACAGTGGCTCCCGCCCGCTCTACAAGCTCCAGAAGTCCCATCAGCGCGCAGCCGTTTGCCAGAAAATCGTCGATGATCAGCACATGATCCTCAGACGACAGGAATTTTTTCGATACGATCACCTCATAGATCTTGCCGTGCGTGAACGACTGTATCTTCGTCGTGTAGTTATCATCATCCAGGTTTATGCTCTTTGCCTTCTTCGCAAACACAACCGGAACGCCAAACTCCCGCGCAGTGATCGCCGCGATACCAATGCCGCTCGCCTCGATCGTCAGTATCTTGTTGATCGGCTTACCGGCGAAAAGCCGTTTCCACTCCTTTGCCATTTCCGCAAACAGCTCAATGTCCATCTGATGATTGATAAAGCTATCCACCTTCAGTACATTTCCCTCACGGACAATTCCGTTCCTTCTGATCCGTTCCTCTAAGATGCGCATACCCCATATGCTCCTTCCTGCAGCAACCGCCGCGTTTTTTATACTTTTCGGCCTTACAGCGCAAGCTTTCGTCTTTATGCATCCAATTCGCAAAAAATACCGCAACCCCTGAAGCTGCGGTACTTTCTGCCTTTATGTATGAATTGTTTAGAACTTGCCAGCCTTCGCTGCTTCCTCAATGGAAACGGCAACTGCAACCGTCATACCAACCATCGGGTTGTTTCCTGCACCGATCAGACCCATCATCTCAACGTGAGCCGGAACGGAGGAGGATCCTGCGAACTGTGCATCAGAGTGCATACGTCCAAGTGTATCTGTCATACCGTAGGAAGCCGGACCTGCTGCCATGTTGTCCGGATGAAGGGTACGGCCTGTGCCGCCGCCGGATGCTACGGAAAAATACTTCTTGCCCTTCTCATTGCATTCCTTCTTGTAGGTACCTGCAACCGGATGCTGGAAACGTGTCGGATTAGTGGAGTTTCCGGTGATGGAAACGTCTACGCCCTCTTTCCACATGATCGCAACGCCTTCCGGAACGCTGTTTGCGCCGTAGCAGTTTACCTTCGCACGAAGTCCCTCAGAGTAGGATTTGCGGAATACTTCCTTTACCTCATTGGTATACGGGTTGTACTCTGTCTCAACATAGGTGAAGCCGTTGATTCTTGCGATGATCTGAGCAGCATCTTTTCCAAGACCGTTCAGGATAACACGCAGCGGTTTCTGACGAACCTTGTTTGCCTTCTCAGCGATACCGATCGCGCCCTCTGCTGCCGCGAAGGACTCATGACCAGCCAGGAATGCGAAGCACTCAGTGTCCTCCTCAAGAAGCATTTTGCCGAGGTTTCCGTGACCAAGGCCTACCTTACGGGTATCTGCAACGGAACCCGGAATACAGAATGCCTGCAGGCCCTCGCCGATTGCTGCTGCAGCTTCAGATGCCTTCTTGCAGCCCTTTTTGATCGCGATCGCTGCGCCTACAGTGTATGCCCAACATGCGTTTTCAAAACAGATCGGCTGGATGCCTTTGATCTGATCGTAAACGTTCAGCCCAGCATCCTTTGTGATTTTCTCTGCCTCTTCAATGGAAGCAATGCCATAACTATTCAGAACGGAATTGATTTTGTCAATTCGTCTTTCATATGATTCAAATAAAGCCATTTCCTGTTACCTCCCTCTATTATTCTTTTCTCGGATCGATGATTTTAACAGCGTCTGCTACACGGCCGTACTGACCTTTTGCCTTTTCCCATGCAGTGTTCGGATCGTCGCCCTTTTTGATGAAGTCTGTCATCTTTCCAAGGCTTACGAACTGATAACCAATGATTTCATTGTCTGCATCAAGAGCAATGCCGGTAACATAACCTTCTGCCATTTCCAGGTAACGCGGACCTTTTTTCAGTGTGCCGTACATGGTACCAACCTGTGAGCGAAGACCCTTTCCGAGGTCCTCCAGACCAGCGCCAACCGGAAGTCCGTCCTCCGAGAATGCGGACTGGGAACGTCCGTATACGATCTGCAGGAACAGCTCTCTCATAGCGGTGTTGATCGCATCACATACGAGGTCTGTGTTCAGCGCCTCCATAACGGTCAGACCCGGAAGGATCTCCGATGCCATAGCTGCGGAATGGGTCATACCGGAACATCCGATCGTCTCAACCAGCGCTTCCTGGATGATACCCTCTTTTACATTCAGAGTAAGCTTACATGCACCCTGCTGAGGTGCACACCAGCCTACACCATGTGTCAGACCGGAAATGTCTTTTACCTCTTTTGCCTGAACCCATTTTGCTTCTTCCGGAATGGGAGCTGCGCCATGATGAACGCCTTGTGCAACTGGACACATTTCTTCTACTTCGCGTGAATAAATCATTTTAAGACTCCTTTCAATAATAAATATCTTTCTATGTACACCGGCTGCCTGCTGCGGCCGGTTTGTACCTCGCTCATATTTTCTCATAAAACGCCAAAATAGTCTAGCGTTTTTTGTGAAAAACATCATTTACTTGCAAATACCTCTGCCGAGGCGACCCCATTGTTGACCGCAACGGAATGGTCGTTTACATAAATGTCAATGTGCTTTCCCTCCACGCCGCTTCCGGTATCCTCAACGCAATATTCGTGACCATTGATATAGATGTGCGTGCCAAGCGGGAGCACCTCCGGATCTGCAGCGACTGTCCAGTCCGCCACCGGGTACGCCCCGCTCGCCGTCGGTCCGCCGGACCACCAGCCGCAGCAGAGCTCGCACGCGCAGTAATAGGTGACGGTAAAGACACCCATTGATTCCCCGATATTCTGCGCCCCTGCCGGCACAATGTCCGAGAGATACTCATTGCTCACAAAACCAACGACTCCGCTTTCCATCTGTACACGGCTCCAGCCGTTGTCACAGACGCCGGTCACCTGCACCTTCGTATACTGCGCAAGCTTGCCGACTTCCTCATACTCCGTGCCCGGCAATGCACGCACCGTCAGCACATCGGTTGTATAGGACTCCTTCTGAATGGCAACCTCCTGCACATTCTGCTGTGCAAGCTCTTCAACAGGCGCCTCCTGCGGAACCTCTCCCTCGCTCATAATGCTGAGCATCGCCGCGCTGTAGTCCGCATCGATAACCGCAGGCTCCTGCGCGTTCACCGCAGTTGATAAGCAGAGACCGGCAAGCATACAGACTCCTGCTATTTTTTGTTTTATACGCATTGCAAAATCCTCCTATATGATTTCCCCCTCCGGGCACTCCGCATATGCCGTGTCCATTCCTAAAACAATACAACGCGGGATCTCACGCGCACAAAAAAGACGGAGTACCCCTTTTGAATACTCCGCCCCTTAGATACATTTATTTTACCATATATTTCCATGCTTGACAAGCACGACTTATCCACACAAATTCCTTCAATATTTATTCAATATTTATTTGCCTGATTCCGCAAAATGCGCTATAATGCTGTCATGATTACGAAAATTTACCCCATTCAGCTAAATTTAAACGGCACCGCATTCCAGGATTACAACAAATCCGGTATGCTTTTTTTTGATATCGAAACGACGGGGCTTTCCGCGCGCAGCTCCTCTTTGTATCTGATCGGAGCCGTCAGCTATGCGCCCTCCGGCTGGCAGATTACCCAGTGGTTCGCCGAGACTCCCTCTGAGGAGGATCAGGTTCTGACCGCCTTTTTCACCTTTGCGAGGAAATTTTCCCAGGTGATCCACTTTAACGGCGACCGTTTTGACATCCCCTATCTGCAGGAAAAGTGCCGCGCTTATCAGCTTACGGACACCTTCTCCACGCTTATCAGCCGCGACCTGTATCGTATGCTCCGGCCGCTGAAGAATCTGTTGTCCCTGCCCGCGCTGAAACAGAAAATCCTGGAGGGGTTTCTGGATATCCGCCGCGAGGATCAATACTCCGGCGGCGAACTGATCGACATCTATCACCAGTATGCGTCCGCTCCCTCGCAGGAGGGCCTGAGACTGCTTTTGCTGCACAACTACGAGGATCTGCTCGGTATGCTCTCTATTCTGCCGCTGCTCTCCTACCTGCCGGTCTTAAGCGGAAGCTTTGGCGTTGCGGGCGGACATACGGCAGGCGATTCTCTGATCATCGAGACCTGGTACCCCGCAAAGCTGCCAAAGCCCTTTTCCTACCGCGGCGAGCATTTTTATTTAACCGGCGAAAATTCCCGTCTTGCCTTTCAGATTCTCGGCATATGCGGCCCCCTGAAGCACTTTTTCCCGGACTATAAAAATTATTACTACCTTCCGCTGGAGGATACCGCCATTCACAAAAGCATCGCCGCCTACGTGGACAAAGACTACCGGGAGCCAGCCACTGCTGCTACCTGCTTTACGAAAAAAGAAGGCTTCTTCCTGCCGCAGAATGATATTCTGTTTGAACCGGTATTTAAAGAAGCCTACAAAGATAAAATTTCTTATTTTCAGTGTACGGAAAAGTTTCTGCAGGATAAAGAACAGATGCTCCGCTATCTGCGGCATCTCGTCTCTGCTATCTGAAGCATCGTCTCTGCTATCTGAAGCCCGGCGTTTCAGACGTCTGTTTTCCGTAAAACTCCAGTCAAATACCCTGATACAAGCACACGGGACATCAAGCTAATAGCGATGCAAGCATCGGGGTATTTGGTCTACGCTTCGCTACGGTCGGCGCTAAACGTATGCCACTGGCATACAGCGCCCCTCGCGGCAGGTCTACGTTTCACTTCGATCGGTGCTAAACGTGTGCCACCGGCACACAGCACCGCCAAATGGACATGCAAGCATGTCCGCTTGGCTCGTTGCTCGCGGGAATAAAAAAGGATACCCACAATGGATATCCTTTTTCTTATGTTTTATGCTTATTCTGCGTCTTCCTCTGCCGGTGCTTCTTCCTTTGCAGAAGCATTCTCCAGAGCCTTCATGCTGAGGCTGATCTTCTTATCTTCCCCGTTGAAATCTACTACCTTTGCTTCAATTTCCTGACCAACCTTCAGAACATCCGACGGCTTCTCTACATGATCGTGAGAGATCTGAGATACATGAAGCAGCGCATCCACGCCCGGCTCCAGCTCTACAAAAGCGCCGAAGTCTGTCATTCTTGCCACGCGTCCGGTAACAACATTGCCCGCCGCATATTTCTCTGCTGCAGTCAGCCACGGATTCTCGTCCTCAAACTTCAGACTGAGCGCGATCTTGCTTCCATTGATGTCCTTGAGAAGGACTTTCAGCTCATCGCCTACATTAAAGATCTTTCTCGGATTGTCTACTCTGCCCCAGGACATCTCGGAGATATGAAGCAGACCGTCTGCTCCGCCAAGATCTACAAATGCGCCGAAATCTGTGATGTTTTTAACAACACCCTCAACGACATCGCCGACATGGATTCTCTCGAACAGCGCTTTCTGCATTTCTTCCTTCTTCGCAACCAGAAGTTGCTTGCGGTCACCGATGATTCTGCGTCTGCGCGGATTGAACTCCGTGATAACAAACTCAATCTCCTGATCAGCAAATTTCTCCAAATTCTTTTCATAGGTATCGGATAAC
>CABRSG010000021.1 GCA_902473545.1 uncultured Lachnospiraceae bacterium
TGCTCCTTCGTCGACGCTGCAGCTGCCGTGATTCCTTTGCTCATATTTGCCGCCGCTTCCGCCTGCGCCGTCACCGATGCTGCCGCAAGCGTCATACCCATCATCATCGCAAAATACTTTCCTCTTATCATTATTTACCCTCCGTGTTCCTTTATCGATTCACATGCAGTATACCTTCTATATATGTCGTCTTTGTGAACACCCTGGGGATAAAGTATGATTTTTCCAGCGGCTTTTATTTTTGTACTGCCTCCTCCTGACGGCATTTCAGCTCCGCGTTCGCTTTTTCCACATTCATTTTCGACATCAAAAAGGTGATGACAAGGGCAAGCGCCGCCGGGATCCACAAATACATCATGTGTAACATGTTCATGCAGGACGAAGTCTGCACCGCCACAGTCCCGTCAAAGCCACTGAACTCCAAAAGCCAGCCGGTGATCGCAATTCCGAGCCCGCCGCCGAGCTTTATCCCCAGAGAGGTGCAGGAATACATCGTTCCGTCCACACGCTTCTGTTTTGTGAGGTAGGTGTATTCCGAGCAGTTAGCGATCACAGCGTTCATGTCTCCCTGCCACGGCCCCATTCCGAAAGCTGCTATTCCGGTGAACACCAGCATCAGCGGAACGCTGCCGAGATATGCCGCCGCGATAACCAGCGCTCTGCCAAGTGTGCCGATGATATAGCCGCAGAGGTTCAGCTTATAAATGCCCTTCCACTTTTCCACCAGCGCCGGAGTGATGACAAGCGCAATGATCAGCGGAATATTGATCGCCCACGAAAACAGCGGGTACAGATTTTCATTCAGCAATACGTAGGTCATAAAGTAGATGCCCATGTTCAGCATCGCCGTGTAAATCTGCTGCAAAATATAGGTCACACAGATCATAAGATAATATTTATTAGAAAGTAACAATTTTGCCGCCGTCAGCAGGCTGTATTTTTCATCTGCCGCGCCGGAAGCTTCGTTCAGCTCTTCCTCCGGCAGCTCCTTTACCGACATAACCGAAATCGTGTTTACGATCAGACCGATGATCGCATAAATGATCGCCGCCGTTCTCCATCCGGCAGCCCCGTCGCCGAGCACCGCCACAAATTTAATAGTGACCGTCTGAATCAAAAGGCTGGTGGAAAATGCAAAAATAAAACGATACGATCCCATCTCCACCCGCTCACGGCTGTTTCTCGTCACCAGCGCCGTAAGCGCCGAGTATGCAATATTGTTCGCCGTGTAGAATACCGCGTTCAGCAGCGTGTAGGCAATGAAAAACCATGCGTACTGCGCGGTTTTCCCCATATTTACCGGAATCGCAAAGATTGCCGCCAGCGTGACCGCGCATCCGATGTAACCGTACAGCATCCACGGACGCGCCTTTCCCATTCTGCTCTTGGTCTTGTCAATCATGGACCCGAAAAAGACGTCCGTCACGCCGTCGAACAGCTTCGACAGGGCAATCAGCGTTCCGATGATTCCCGCGTTTAAGCCCACCGTGTTTGTCAGATAAATCATCACGAAAGATGACAAAAACGCATACACCACGTTGCCCGCGATATCCCCGGTGCCGTATCCCACCTTGTTATACCATTTTAAATATTTCTTTTCTCCCATTTTACTTTTCCTTTCTGTACGGAACCAATTTTACTGTAAACACAAATTCTCTGCGGTCGAAGCGGTACTCCGGCTGCAGCTCCGGTCCGCAGCTGTTCGAGCCGATGCCGCTCTGTGCGTAATCCAGGCAGAAAACGGTATCGCCGCAGGGCACAAGTTCAAAATGATGCTTTTTTCGTGTCAATTCCTCCTGCGTATAAACAGAGGCGCTGAACGAAAATTCTTTTTCCCCAAACGCTGCAAGCCCCAGCTCATCGCTCTCCAACATCACATAAGAACAATCGAAATGACCGCCGTTTTCCTGCGGTCTTATATAATCCTCATGCATCTTTTCCACAGGCATCCTGTAAATGCCGTGACTGGAGGCGCGGTGCTTGTCGCAGTAACTCTCCGCCGGTCCCATTCCATAAAAGTTCACATCCTGAAATGTACCGTCGAGGAAGAGCCGCATCCCAAACCGGGGAAGCTCCGGAAGTTCCCGCTGCCGGTGCACCATCATCGCAAGCTCGATTTCTCCGTTCTCATACACGGTCCAGACCGCGTAGATTACCAGGATTTTCTGAACAGCTTCCGCCGCCATCGACATCCGGCAGAAAATCTGCACGCCGTCCTCCACATGCTTTATCTTTGCGTCGTAGGCTCTCACCGAGGTTCTGTCGTATCCTGCGCGACGCCACTTCGCCTTCCGATACATATCATTGTCTGTCGGCGCGCGCCAGATATTCAGCTCCATCGGTCTTCTCAGATATTTTTTCCCCCTGTATTCCAGTTCGGAAAATAAGCCGGTTCTCTTATCCAATGTGTAACAAAATGTTTTTCCGCGTATCACTGCCCAGGTATCACATTCTGTTACATTCAAGTCATGCTTCCCGCTTCCAGAATGTGACATTGCGCGCACCGTCAGACGGTTCCTGCCGTCCATGTTTTTGACGGGAAGCTCCTCGAACCCAAGACAGTAACCGGCAGGCACCAGAGGCATGTCCACTTTCGCATAGTAAAAAAGCCGTAGAAATACTCTGCCCTTTTCCGGGACGGTCATCGGAAGTTTTGCCTTCGCCAGCTCTCCCGGCTTCGCAGACAGCTTCCTCACCTCACCGCGCTCGGTGATAAATCCGTCGCAGCTCACCTCATACTCAACCCGGACAGCGTCCTCCAGATCGGTAAAATCAAGATAATTGCGGAAGGTAAGCGTCCGCTTTGTCTCGTCCAGCCATGCCGCGCGCACGGGACGATACACGTTTTTATATTCCAGAAGTCCGGTGTGCGGTCTGCGATCGGGATACACCAGACCGTCCACGCAGAAATTCCCATCATGGATCGTCTCGCCGTGATCCCCGCCGTAATAATAGATAGTTTTCCCATTCTCCGCCTGCCCGTGTGCGATCGCGTGGTCGCACCATTCCCAGACAAAGCCGCCGCACATCAGCTCCTGCTCCTGGAACATCCGGAAATATTCTTCAAGGTCTCCCGGTCCGTTTCCCATCGCATGGCAATATTCAATCAAAATCATCGGCTTATCCGGCTCATTTTCCAGATATTCCGTGATTTCCTCCATCGCCGGATACATTCTGCTGAACAGATCGAGATTGGAAAAATCATATTTTCGGCGGTTGCTGTGATAGCGCGCACTTTCAAAATGTGTGAGCCGCGTATCATCAAATTCCTTTGTCCATTTCAGCGCCCGCTCAAAGGTGCAGCCATACGCGCACTCGTTTCCCATCGACCAGATCACAATGCACGGGCGGTTTTTCTCCCTCTCCACGCAGCGCTGTACGCGGTCCAGCGTCGGCACGATGTAGTCGGGATTGTCGGCGATCGCCTCATTCCAACGTCTGCTCTTATTTTCAAAGCTGTCATCTTCATAATAAATCTCGCTTGGACCATGGCTTTCGTTGTCCGCCTCGTCGACCACGTAAAAGCCGTACTGATCGCAGAGCTGGTAAAAATACGGCGCGTTCGGGTAATGACTGGAACGGATCGCGTTAAAATTGTGCTGTTTCATAAGAGACATATCACATTTTATTTCGTCAATTGAGACTGCCGCACCCGTCCTCGGGCTGAAATCGTGGCGGTTGACGCCGTGGAACACAATCGGCTTTCCGTTAAAGCACACACGCTTATTTTCAATGCAGATTTCGCGGATACCGACGCGCTCCGTGATGGTCTCCTTTTCAATCCGGAAAATTAATGTGTAAAGGTACGGATGCTCCGCATTCCAGAGAACCGGATTTTCCACTTCCAGGCAGATATGCTCCCCGCATAGCCTTCGCATCTCAACCTGATTTTCCCCGGCATCCAGCAGAGTAATTTCAATCGGAACAGCCTCTTTTATATATGTGATATCCGCTGTAATCCGCGCCTTTCCGTCTGCAAGCCTTGTTTTGATAAAGTAGTCGAAAATGCCGTTTTCCGGGCGTTTCAAAAGATACACATCACGAAAAATCCCGCTCATCCGAAATTTGTCCTGATCCTCCATGTCGCTCCCATCGCACCATTTCAGCACCAGTACCGCCAGCCGGTTTGTCCCTTCCGTCAAAACTTCTGTCACGTCAAACTCGCTGCTAGAATGGGAAACCTGGCTGTAGCCCACATATTTTCCATTTATCCACACATAAAAGCAGGAATCCACACCTTCAAAATTAAGTGTTGCATTCGGCGCGTCGTCACATTTATGATATGTGAAATCATATGCATAGGCCCCGCATGGATTGTTCTGCGGTACGTAGGGCGGGTCAAAGGGGAATGGGTAGCGGATGTTAGTGTATTGATGTGTGTCATAGCCGGCGTTCTGCTACACACCGGGCACCTGGATGTCATCGAAAGATCTGATATCAAAATTCTTCTCATAAAAAGGCTCCTGCAGCTCGTAGATGCTGCTATAGTAACGGAATTTCCAGATTCCGCTCAGCAGTTGGAAGCGGTCAGACGCTTCCCTGTGTTCCACAAGATCATGCATCACCCCGGAGGCGGGAATATAATAGCTCCGGTTCGGCAGCGTGTTCTCATGAAGCACATGAAGATTTTCATAATGTCCTGGTACGATCATCTTTCACCTCTCCTTGTTTTTGATGAATTAATTATACCTTTTTGCGGGCGGAAAGCCTATAAACTGCATTAGACAAAACATGCACGAAATGATATACTTATAAAAATTTCTTTATCGGAAGGAGTGACGTCCCATGTATATGGATTCTGCATACTGGCGCAACAGTCTGGTGGATTTTAAAGATAAAAAGCATCCTCTTTTTGTGGGGAGCTGCGGCACATATCATCTTTATACAAAACCGCTGCTGCCGACGCACCGCCCGCGCGGAAGGCTTGATTATCAAATTTTGTATATTGCCTCCGGGAAAGCGCACTTTTATTTTCATGGTGTGGAAGAGATTGTCCCTGCTGGAAATATGGTTCTCTACCGCCCGAAGGAGGAACAGCGGTATTATTACTATGGGGAAGATCAAACGGAAGTGTACTGGGTTCATTTTACCGGAAATAACGTAACAAATATCCTGCGCAAATACGGCATCGAGGATCATGTTCATGTTATCCACACCGGAACCTCCATGGAATACAAGCGCCTGTTTCTTGCCATGATCCAGGAAATGAAATTATGTAAAGAAAATTATGAAGAACTTCTTGTGCATTACTTATACGAACTTCTCATTATGCTGCACCGTCTGATTCTCCGAAAACCCCGGATCCAGAATCTGATGCTGAGCAGCGAAATGAACACCGCAGTCCAGTATTTTCACGCAAATTACAACAAAAAGATAAGTATCGAAGAATACGCCGCCTCACAGCATATGAGCGTGAGCTGGTTTATCCGAAATTTTAAGGAATACACGAATGTCACGCCTGCGCAGTATATCCTCTCGCTGCGCATCTCCAACGCGCAGACACTGCTGGAGACAACCTCCTGCAATGTCTCGGAAATTGCCGACATCATCGGATACGACAATCCGCTCTATTTCGGCCGCATTTTTAAAAAGCAGTGCGGCATGTCACCCTCGGAATTCCGTAAACGGCTGCAGAATGCGGCGGTGGAGGTGAAGGAAGTGTAAGCGGACGACCGGCTGATTTTGCTGATTTTGCAGGTTTTGGGGCACAGCGACAGAAATTTACCGGGTTTTATGAAGGCAAATTTGCTGTCAATGAGCGGCATTGCTTCCGGTACTGGCGCGGCGTCATTTTATATTTTTCCCGGAAAGCGCGGTTGAAGGTGCGCTGGCTCTCGAATCCGGCATCCATGCAGATTTCCGTGATACTCTGGTCAGAGCATTCGAGCTGGCTGATCACATATTCCAACCGCTGTTCGTTAACGTACTTATTAAAATTCCGGTGGAATGTGCCGGAGAATACGCGGGAGAGGACATATTTGCTCACGCCCAGCTCCCGCGCCATCTTCTCCAGCGACAGCTCCTCGCGGAAGTTGCGTGCAACATAAGATACTGTCTCATAGATCAAATCACCGCTGGCAATTTTACTTTTTTCTATCATCTGAAAGCAGGGCATACTCCTCGCAAGAATTATCTGCAGATATGCCTGCGCAACCACAGGGTTTGGCGCATTGCCTGCCGCAAGCGGCAGCAGCGCGTGCAATGCCTGAACAATTTGCGGATGCACCTGTTCCTTTTTAATTACCGGATTCTCCGGACAATATTTCTGCATCACTTTGCCAAACTGCCCGCAGAGCGTCGGAGACGCCGTCAGATAATACGCTCGGTTATTGCCGGACGACAAAACCTGGTAATGATGGATCACCTCCGGAAACGCAATCGCAAAATCGCCTTTCTCCATATGATAAAGCCCCTGCCCCATCCCAAACTCCAGCGTGCCGCCGGTGACATACACAAACTCTGCCGCGCTATGCAGATGCGGCGGAATATGCCTGGATGCGCGGTGAAGCATATACAGTCGCTCGCACTGCTCCTCGTAAGAAGGAATCATTCTCTCATCTCCCTGCAACTTTTGACTACATTCTGTTCTTATTTGGCGCGTAATCTCTGCACATATGCATTATGATATCTCCGTAAGCAAAGGAAAGGAGGATTTCACATAAAGAAGCTTATGCACTATATGAAATATGTGATGAATTTCTATGCACACTATTTCCAGTCTCCGTATCACATTTAATTATGTGAGAAATCACATGATGCCAGGATTCGCAGGTTCGCGCGCCCCCATCTGCAGGCGGCATATGCGGTACCCGAAAATCCTGGCATCATTATATAATTTCATCGCAAAAACCGTCCATGCACACAATCATATGAAATATGGACAAAACAGGTTAAGGATTACAATTCTTGCACGGATCATACCCCTGCGCAATCAGGCTTTCTCTGCTCTCGTCCGTAAATTTCTTGTTTGTCTCCTTCATTCTATTTACACTGTCGCAATAAGTATAATGAAATTTTTTTGTATTCAGATTGCACACATACGTGGTTCCCCGGTTCCCGGAGTCAGAAGCCTCCTGCTGCCCTGATCCATTCTGCCCGGAAATATCCAAATTCACAGCGCCTTGTCCATCCGCCTGCCGCGAAGAAAAATCATCGCATGGGTTCTGGTCAAACCAAAGCCCGGCGCCATCCGAGTACGCCGTCACCGTTCCCTGCCTGTCCGTCCGGTATAAAGAAACACCCTCGCTATCCAATCGCTGCATTGTCTCTGCTGCCGGATGCCCATAGGCGTTGTCTGCAGAACAACTGATCAGTGCATACATCGGCTGAACCCGATTCAGAAAATAAAACCCGCTGGACTCCGCGCTTCCGTGATGGTTTACAACATAAACATCCGACGCCAGTTCCAGACCGGAATTTGAAATGTCCTCTTCCTCCTGCGCCTGTGCGTCCCCGCAGATGAGATAGCCGGTAATCCCGTAGGTAATCCGCACCGCCACAGAACGGTCATTTTCCAGTGTATTTTCATAAGAAGCCGGGCCAACCACCGTAATAACCGCATCGCCAAGCGCGTATGTCTCTCCCTGCTGCGGATAGATAATTTCCGCTCCGGACGCCTCCGCAGCAGTCAGATACGACGCATAAATATCGGTATCGGCGTAATAATCCGGCGCAAGTATCGTTTCGCACTCAAAAACATGCAGCGCGCCGACAATACCGCTGATATGATCCTCATCATAATGTGACACCACGATATAATCCAGCTTCTCCACACCCTGCTGCTGCAGATAGCTCACCACAAAAGAAGACGACGACCTTCCGCCGCCGTCAATCAGCATGTAATGTCCATCTGCCTCCACCAGCACACTCTGCCCCTGCCCGACGTCCAGCATATGAAATGCAAAAGGAGCTGTCCCTGCTTTTGCCGGCATACCAGAAAGCAGCATAAAAAATAATGTCACAAAAAATATTGCTACTTCCCGGAGCCGCAGTTTTCTGCTGTATTTTTTCATCTGATTCTCACCCCAGCTTCTGCGCGACCACAAACCACGTCGTTCCATGATTTTCGGCATTCTCCGGCAGCCGATCTGAACATGTCACATTCTGAAATCCTGTCCTGCCCAAAAGTTCACATATTATTTGCGGTTCATGAACCTTCTCGGTAATCCTTTCCTCGAACGTCTGCTCCCCGTTTTCAAATACCGTCGTCTTTAATGTAATAATCCCCTGTGCATCGCGTGAGATCGTAAACTTGGCCTTCACCTCGTCGCTGAAATCCAGCCAGATCGGTTCGCCAGGTGACACTTCACGCTCACTGAGGAATCACCGCGCATCCCTGCAGATGCTCCAGCACCTCCGACCGCAAAAGTCCGTGGGTATCCGACAGCACCCCGACCCGATGTTTTCTTTCCATATACTTCCCCCGCCTCTTGTCATCCTGGTTTAGCAATTCGCTGATAAACGCTCTCCGAAATGGTATACCTATGTGCCGGCAGATACTCTCCGCAGTTGTATGTGCATATGCTGCTCAATGCATTTTACTTTCTCCCTCCCGGCTCGCCCGCAAAAAATACGCGCTGCATACTCATCATAATACATTAACAATGAGTGCGCAACGCGTAAAATAAAATTTATATTCATGACGTTCTGTTTACGTTGCTGTTCACGTCAGCCTCAAACACCTGCTGTGAACGCAGTGAAAAGTAACCTGTTTACTGCGGAATTGTTTTCACGCCCATCACAAAATATACTATGTGAAATACCCACACGATGGCGAGCACGATCCGTCCCACCGGAACCTGATGCATCATAATAAATCCGATTGCCATCAGAATTGTCACCGTAGCCATAATCCGAATCTTTGTTTTCTTTGTCATTCCTTTTCCCGCCACGTAGCTCTCCAGATTATCCTTATACAGCTTTGTTCCGATAAACCAGTTATGCAGACGCTCCGAGCTTTTTGCAAAACAATATGCTGCAAGAAGCAAAAACGGAAACGAAGGGATAAGCGGCAGAACGGCTCCCACCGCGCCAAGCGCTAAGCCAACGCATCCCAAAATCACATATAAAATCTTCTTCATGTTTGTCTCCCATCACTTATTATTGGTTAGCTTTTACTAACCCATTATCACAAGAAAAGCAGCCTTTGTTAGAAGCCGCTAACTTGTTTTACTATACAACATATGTTATCTCTTTGTCAAGAAAAATAATCGCCGCTGTTCCTGCCGTTACTGTTCGCTCCGTTCACAGTCCCTGCCTTTTGCGCTTAATTGATAGACCGCAGCTTGGGAAAATGATTTACAAGCTGGAACGACAACGGTATACCCGGCATCTTCATATTTTTATGTAACTTTTTAAGCCCTTCATGCTTGCTGCTATGCCGGATGCCCGATATCACACATCACCGCACCGGGTTCGTAATGCTTCCGATTCCCTCAATGCTGCATTCCACAACGTCTCCGGCTTTTAAGAACAGCGGCGGCTGAAAGCCCATGCCGACTCCGGCCGGCGTGCCGGTGGCGATAATCGTTCCCGCTTTCAGTGTCATGCCCTGGGAAAGCTCACTGATAATATGTGGAATTCCAAAAATAAGCAGCTCCGTATTGCTGTTCTGGCGCAGCTCGCCGTTTACCCGCGACCGGATGTTCAGCCTTGGCGGAAATGCAACCTCGTCCGCCGTCAAAATGCACGGTCCCATCGGCGTGAAACCATCGAGGCTCTTTCCAAAGTACCACTGCTTATGGCGCGTCTGAACGTTCCGGGCGCTCACGTCATTAAGTACCGTATAGCCAAACACATACTTTTCCGCATCTTCCTCCGCCACGTCCTTTGCATCCCTGCCGATGATTACCGCCAGCTCCGCTTCATAGTCAAGGCTGTCCACCAGCTCAGCGTGCGCGGGGATCGTCTCCCCGTCCGCCACCGCCCGGTTCACCCGCTTGGAGAAATAAATCGCGTAGGGACGCTCGCCGCCAAACGCTTCCTTCTTATAACGGGCGGATTCCTCCGCGTGCGCCATATAATTGATCCCGAGACATATTACATCCTGCATCGGGCAGGGGATCGGCGCCAGCAGACGGACGCTGCTTTTCTCAACCGCGCCAGCCACCTCCTCCGGGGCTTTCGCAGCGGAAGATGCAAGAATTTCCTTTTCCTCCGTGGAAAGCCTTTGGATTAGCTCATTCATTGTTTCATAGGGAAGATGGAAAGCTGAAACCGGGTAAATATGGGTTTCGGCAGAATTTAAAATGCCAACCTGTTCTTTTTCACGTATTGCAAATGTAACTAATTTCATATGATACACTCCTTCTCATACTATTCGGCGGTTGTGGTTTTTCCGCACCGCTTAAATCCCGCAGTCAAAACCGCTCCTTTGCCCTCTAATTTACGTTTTAGAATATCATCTGCGATTCTTTTTTAGTGGTGTTGCATTCAAAACACCTCATTTGCGCTTACATTGTCTATATCATACGTCATATTTCTGTATTTTACAAATATTTTCCGACATTTGACGAAATAATTTTCCGGTGTTTAGAGGAAATTTGGTGTTTACCTCTTGACAAGCGGTAAGCTGCTGAGTATTATTTAGATAGACGCTCGTTCTGTAAACGGACGGGCGTTTATTAGAACGACGGGTTAGCTTACTCTAACCAAAAAAATAAGGAGGTGCAAGATCTGAAAAAGAACAGTAAAAAGCCGGAGGTCAGACGGCAGGAATTGATCGATGTTGCATCTGCGCTTTTCGCTGAAAAAGGTTATGAAGCCGTTTCCGTCCGGGATATTCTGAATGTGGTAGACGGAGCGCCAGGGATGTTCTACTACTATTTCAAGTCTAAGCAGGATATCTACCTTGCCTCTATGGAACAATATATTTCAAAGCGTTTAAAACGAAAATGCAGAGTTCTTGAGGATGAGGCAGTTTCTTTTGAAGAAAAATTGCCGATATTCCGCAGCATGGTTGAGGAGGATATACAGGGCTATATGGAAAATTTTGCACCGCGCTCTGACGCATCTATCGCTGATACTTCCTACAAGCTCTACGATCTGGTACATATGTTAGGCTGCATGGTTATTCCCTATTCCAGGTTTATTTTGCAAGGCATCCGGGAAAACCGGCTTAACAATCGTTTCCATATCACGGAGGACAATGCAGAAGCCTTTGCTACTTTTTTGCTGTATGGAGCATGGGGCATGATTTATAACAGCAAGTTTACCGGGAACGGTGATTCCTATGATTTGAAGAACATATTAGAAATCACTGACCAATTATTCTATTCGCCATAGCGTGCAGATAAAACCGCCAGTGGCGGATTTTCTGTAGACCTTAAAACAAATTCATATATAACAAACACAACGGGAATGTTCCGCATAGGGCATTCTCGTTGCGGCGTTTTAGGGGTACAGAACGAACTCTGTCTGTAAGAAGAAAGCCAGCGTACGGTTGTCGTGATCGCTCACCGGCCAAAAACCGTTGTAGGCGCAGATACCATCCTTGTTCCGGATGACGGACAGATCGTAGAGCAAGGAACCCATAAACAGCTTCTTACCCAAAATGGATTATATGCAAAGCTATGGAATTTGCAGACATCCACCGAGGGTTGGAAAATAAATGAAAAGGAGATCTATTTCATGAAAAAACTTTTATCACTCATCCTGGCAGCCATGCTGTCACTTTCCCTTGTCGTTTGCGGAAACTCCGCAGACAACAGCGAAGATGGTTCCGTTTCGACGGAAAGCGCAGCATCTCAGCAGGAAGAAACCTCTCAAGAAGAAGCAACAGGAGAAACGCTTGCTAACTGGAAAAATGACGCAGGTTGGACGGCTTTTTACACCTTTACAAAAAATCCGGAATTGGATGATGCCTATGAAGCGGCGGCAGAAGCCTTTGGCCCTGCGATTGGCATGGATGAGCTGGACGGTGATGGCCTGAAAGCCCTGCAAATCCAGGCGGCAGGATTTCAGAATGATATTTCCTCTTTCACATTCACAGACGATTCCATGACTGCACTGGACAGCGAGGGCGACAAGGTATTCTCTTATCAGTACACTTTTGTAGAAACCATTGAAAATGCCATTGAGGGCGAAAATGCGTATATCTACAAGACGGACAATGCTGACGCAGCGGAATTCACATATCTTTGCCTTACACTTCCTAATGTAGCAACAGAGGAAGGCGGTGTTATCCAGAGTTTTAACATTCGCCATGCCGCGGATGATTATGAGGCTTTAGCGACAGATACTTATGAGGGCAGCGCAGGCGTTGTGATCGATGCTGATGCTCCGATAGAGGATGTGGATTATACAATTCGCGTGGTGTACGGCGCACAGGAGCCGAATCGATAAATTAAACTGTAGTGGGAGTGTCCATAGCGCTCCGCTTCAGGCTGACCTTACACATGAGCAGCGACGACATTGGTTCGGACGGACATTATTACTGACCGTCCCTCCCCTAAGAGCGGAACGTGCGGCTTTCACCGCATTCCGCTCACACATCTATAGCCTGCAGCATCCATTACATGCGGCTAATCCAATGATCTCACCCTTACTATCGGCATGTCCATCATTTTGTTATCTTATTTCGTTTCACAATCAGAAGCTCTTGTTTTGACTCACAATCAAAAAATTTGAAAAAAGACTTGACTGTAAACCTTGTTGATACCTTATTATTTACAACAGGAGGGCACGATATATGACAATAAAAGAGGTTGAAGAAAGAACAGGATTAGCACGTTCCAATATCCGTTTTTATGAAAAAGAAAAGCTTATTGAGCCAGCGAGGAATGATAAAAACGGATATAGGGATTATTCCCAGCAGGATATTGAAAATATCAAGAAAATTGCTTATCTGCGTACATTGGAAATCTCCATTGAAGATATTCGGTACATCATGTTCAATAAAGTACCTTTAATGGACGTGATAGAAAAGCAGACAGCGACGCTTCAAACACAGATAGCGGACTTAAACAGGGCAAAAATTTTGTGCGAAAAAATGCTTGCTTCCGGAAATGTCAGCTTTGATGAAATGCAAGTGGAAAAATATGTGACCGATTTACAGACTTATTGGAACGATAATAAAACTATTATCAAACTGGATTCTGTCAGCTTTCTGTATATATGGGGAAGCCTTATTACATGGGCAATTATCGCCTCACTATGTTTGATAATCGGATTAGCATCATATACGAAACTGCCGCCGGAAATACCTGTTCAGTGGAGTAACGGAAGTGCGACTTCGCTTGTAGATAAAGCTTTTATTTTTATCTATCCATTAGCCTGCATTATTATCCGCCTTTTTTTAAGGCCGGTTATACATGTAAGGCTACTGATGAATTACCTTTATGGGGAACTTATAACAGAATATTTGACAAACTATCTATGTTTTATTGCGTTGTCAGTTGAGTTATTTTCTATACTGTTTGTATATGGTTTGGTTGAAAGTATAGTAAGCGTTCTGCTTATAGACACAGTTGTACTTATTGGCACATTGATCGTCGGAATTATGGCTTCAAATTTCTTCTTTTCCAGTGATAATACTAACTGATTATGCAGCTTCTTAATTTTCAGTGCCTCCAGGGTCTGCTCTTCTCTCCGGTCCGTGCGAAACGCGCGCTACTGGCGCGCCGCACCCTCTGCGCCCGAACGCCTGCCCTCTCCTGTTCAGACTCCAGTACCGTTTCCTGCGTTTTTGACCATAAAAAAACGGATACCTGCGGTACCCATTTTTCTTTAGTCGATGCGACAGGATTTGAACCTGCGACCTCTGCGTCCCGAACGCAGCGCTCTACCAAGCTGAGCCACGCATCGATTGCTTTCTCAATCAAGCTTTGTTAGTATAGCATTTTCTTCTTATAAAATCAAGTGTTTTTTTTATTTTTTTTTGATTTTTCAACTGACCTCAATTTTTTTTATTTTTTGTGTTAGAATTATTATAATATCGCTATTAATACATCAGAATGCTGGTGTCCTGTGAACATCACAAATAAAGACATTGACGGCGGCAAGCCCTTTGACTGGGGAAGGGCATCCACAGATTACGCGAAATACCGCGATATCTACCCGCCGGAATTTTTTCAAAAAAGGGAGCGGTATTTTCAGTGTCAATATTTCATCCGCCAGCCGGGATGATATTTATTTTTCAGGGTACCGTTCGCCAATTTCCCCCAGCCCAGGGGATAACCATTCACGCAGATGAGCTGCCAGCCCCTTCCTTTTGTTTCCGCGAGGTCGTCCACCTCTATCGTTTCGCCTTTTAAATATTTTACCACACGTTCATCGCCGCAGCTTAAATCGATCGCCGCGGCGTATTCTTCCTTTTTCAGCGCCATTGCAAAGGACTGGCTCGGCTCGAAACGGTCTTTTTTCACCTCACCAAGATAAAGACCGTTGCGCAGAAAAACAAGTCCCCGGTTTTCTTTTGTTTCTTTTGGCACATAATACGCCTGCCCCTTGCGGATTTCCAGAAGTGACATATCCATCGGCATAGAAACGTCCCGCAGAAATTCCTGCAATATTTCCATTTCCGCTTTTGATGCAGCCGCTTTTCCCTGCAGACCGCCCGGCGCAGGTTTGCGGTGTTCCGCACGTCTTTCGCTATTTAAACAGACAGTCCGGCTTTCCATCCGTTTCGCTGCCCCGTCCCGGCCGCCATCCAAAGCGTCCGCCGGCTTCTTTTTACGCAGCAGCGCCAGAAAATGCCCCTCGCCGGGCATCTTGTGCGGAAAGATACGCACACATTTTCTCAGATCCGTATATTTTTCGTCCCGCACGCCGGATGCTGACGACCTTTCCCCTTCGCCTGCTCTGGCAGCCTCCATCCAATCCTCTTCTGCCACAGTCGGTATGCCCGATGAAAAGCCCTCATGCTGCGGGATTTCCAGCAGCTCCATATCGTCCTGCGTATCCAGAAGATAAGCGATGACCTGCTCGTTTTCCTCCGGCGAAAATGTACAGGTGGAATACAAAAGCTGTCCGCCCGGCGCAAGCATCTGCGCGGCGCGGGTGATGATTTCCTTCTGCTGCTTTGCGCACGCAAAGGGCTTCCGGGCGTCCCACGCCCTCGCCGCAGCCGGATCCTTGCGGAACATACCTTCCCCGGAGCAGGGGGCATCCACGAGAATCCTGTCAAAAAATTCCGGAAACTGCTCCGCC
>CABRSG010000022.1 GCA_902473545.1 uncultured Lachnospiraceae bacterium
GAGCCGGTCCTGTTTTCTGACAGGGCGCTACCCGCGCACGACGAAGGCGTTTTTCAACGGCAACGACACATACTCGAAGGATGAAAAGCTTGTCACACGGCTGCTGGCGGACGAGGGCTATGTGTGCGGGCTTTCGGGAAAGCTGCATCTGACGTCCGCGCAGGGACGCATGGAGACGCGCACGGATGACGGCTATACCTATATGCAGTGGAGCGAGCATCCGAACGACGACTGGCTGCATGGGGAAAATGATTACCAGAACTGGCTGAGAGAAAAGGGACTGAAATGGGCGGACATCTATGGCGGAAAATATACCAGCATGGCAACCTGGCCGCCGACGCCGAACCCCAATTTTACCGGAAAGACGGTGGGGGTGCCCGCTGAGTATCATCAGACGACCTGGTGTGTGGAAAAAGCGATTGAATTTATTGAGGCAAACCGGGGGAAGGATCATCCCTGGCTGATCAGTCTGAATCCTTACGATCCGCATCCGCCGCTTGATCCGCCGCAGGAATATAAGGACCGGCTGAAAATTGAGGATATGCCGCTTCCGCTTTTCAAAGAGGGAGAGCTTGAGAAAAAGCCGCCCCATCAGCAAAAGGATTTTTATCAGGGCGGACAGGACGGACAGGCAGAGCCGTTCCCCGACCTTACCGATGAGGAGAAGCGCGAGCATTTCCGTGACTATTACGCAGAGATTGAGCTGGTGGACGACCAGTTTGGCAGGCTGCTTGATTATCTCGACCGCACGGGGGAGCGTGAAAACACCCTTGTAATTTTTATGAGCGACCATGGCGAGATGAACGGCGACCATGGACTGTACTGGAAGGGTGCCTATTTCTATGAAGCGCTGGTGCATGTTCCGCTGATTATGTCATGCCCGTCGCGCTTCCGCCAGGGCGTGCGCTGCGATCAGCTCGTGGAGCTGGTGGATATCGCGCCGACGCTTATGGAGCTGGCAGGCTTTGAGGTGCCGTATTACATGCAGGGCAAAAGTCTGGTTCCGCTGCTTACCGGAGAGGGGGAGGGGATGCCGCACAAAGAATCCGTGTATTCCGAGTTTTATCACTGCCTCAAGGGAACGCATGAGGATATTTACGCGACGATGTACTTTGACGGCAGATACAAGCTGGTAAACTACCACGGAAAAGAGTATGGCGAGCTGTACGACCACCGGAACGATCCGGAGGAGTTCGAAAACCTGTGGGATGATCCGGCGTATGCAGAATTGAAGGCGAAACTTATTAAAAAGAATTTTGACAGTGCGATACTGAAAAATATGGATTTCTCTATGCATCTGCTGTATGAATATTAAAAATGTGTTTTGAGCGGGTGGCGGCGGCAGACTTTTGGCGTTGCCACCCTTTTATATTTCTGATATAATAGCCACAAAAGTAATGATTGTCTTTGGAAAATATAATACGTGATCTGTGAAGAGGGGCGGCAACGGAAATGGCAAAAATTTTTAATGTGGCGGCGGTATGCATACCGGAAAAGCATTATATGGTAAATCTTGATGAACGGCTGGAAAAGATTAAAAAGATGGTCGATGCCGGGGATTACTTCACGATTAATCGTGCGAGGCAGTACGGGAAAACAACGACATTGCGGGCGCTTGGACGCTATCTGCAGGGGGAATACTATGTTGTTTCTATAGACTTTCAGATGCTCGGTGCAGGAGAATTTGAGACAGAAGGCACGTTTGCGCGTCTTTTTCTGCGAGTTTTAAAGAGAAATTTGGCACAGATGTCTGGGGAGTTGAAAAGTGCTGTTGGCAATCTTGAAAAAATTGTGCGGGAGGAGCCTGGTGGATTCCGTCTGCAATGGCTCTTTGACGAACTGAGTGACATCTGTATGGCGGCGGACAGACCGATTGTGCTGATGATTGACGAGGTGGACAGCGCCTCGAATAATCAGGTATTTCTGGATTTCCTGGCGCAGCTGCGCGCATATTATATTGACCGGGACATGCAGCCGACGTTCCAGTCTGTGATTCTGGCGGGGGTTTATGATGTGAAGAATCTCCGGCGGAAAATCCGTCCGGAGGAGGCGCACAAGGTAAACAGTCCGTGGAATATAGCCGCAGACTTTAATATCGACATGAGCTTTTCTGCGGAGGACATTGCGGGAATGCTGCGGGAATACGAGGAGGACTGGCAGACCGGGATGGACATTGAAGAAATTTCCACCATGCTGTATGATTACACCTCAGGGTATCCGTTCCTGGTGTCGCGCCTGTGTAAGCTGATGGATGAGGAAATCAGCGGGATGGAGGAATTTGGTTCGAAAAGCCGGGCATGGACGGAGAAAGGAGTCCGGGAAGCGGTGAAAATACTGCTGTCGGAGAAAAATACCCTGTTTGAATCCCTCAGCGGAAAGCTGCTGAATTATCCGGAACTGAGCGCTATGCTGGAAACACTGCTGTTTACGGGGAAAAATGTTGTGTACAACGCATATACGCAGATACTGGCGGATGCGGAACTGTTCGGGTTTATACGGAACCAGGGCGGGGCGGTGAAGATAGCAAACCGCATTTTTGAGACCTGGCTATATAATTATTACCTGTCCACTGCCGAGGTGCAGAAGCAGGACATTTACACGGCGGCGCTGCTGGATAAAAACCAGTTTGTGGTAAACGGTCATCTGAACATGCGGCTCGTTCTGGAAAAGATTGTGCTGCATTTTAATGATTTGTACCAGAACCGGAATGAGACTTTTCTGGAAGAGGAAGGGAGAAAATATTTCCTCCTGTACCTGAAGCCGATCATCAACGGCGTTGGAAATTATTATATTGAATCACGTACCAGAGGACTGCGGCGCACGGATGTGATTGTCGATTACTGTGGGGAGCAGTATATCATAGAGCTGAAAATCTGGCGCGGGGAGGAGTACAACAGCCGCGGGGAGCAGCAGCTTGTTTCCTATCTGGACGACTACCATAAAAACAAAGGCTACATGGTCAGCTTTAACTTCAACCGGAAAAAGCAGCCCGGCGTGCAGGAGATAGTCGTCGGGGATAAGATGGTGATCGAAGCAGTTGTATAAAATAACACCGGGGGCAAAAGCCCCCGGTCTGTGTGTCAGAACGCGTAAAATGCTATGCGCACTTTTACATAAATCCGGCAAAAACCGACGCTCCGACCACCGTCAGCAATCCGGCGACGGCGATGGCGAGGCTGCTCATGGCGCCTTCTACCTGTCCGAGCTCCATTGCCTTTGATGTTCCGATCGCGTGGGAGGCGGTGCCGATGGCAAGCCCTTTTGCGACCGGCTCCTCGATACGGAAAATTTTACAGAGCGTTTCCGCGACCACATTTCCAAGGATTCCTGTGATGATAATAACGGCGACGGTGATCGTCTCGATGCCGCCAAGCTCCTGTGAAACGCCAAGGCCGATTGCCGTCGTGATGGATTTCGGCAGCAGCGTTACATACTGCTCATGTGACAGACCGAAAAGCAGCGACAGCAGAAAGACGCTCACCAGGCTTGTCAATACACCGGAGAGAATACCGGCGGCTACAGCCCTTGCATTTTTCTTTAAGAGCGTGAGCTGCTGGTAGAGCGGAACAGCCAGACAGACGGTGGCAGGCGTCAGAAGGTAGCTGATGTACTTTGCGCCTGCATTATAGTGCTCATATTCAACACGCAAAAGGACAAGCACCGCCATCACCAGGACGGTTGCGATCAGAAGCGGATTCAAAATAGGAAGCTTAAATTTTCTTTTCAGCAGCAGACCGGTTTCGTAGGCGGCAAGGCTGATGAAAGCGCCGAAAAATACAGAATCGATCAGAAATTCCTTCATTTCTTTTTTTCTCCCTTCCGAATGATAAACTGCGTAACGCGTCCGGTCACCGCCATCACAATGATGGTGGTGACAACGGTGATGATCAGTACCGGCACCCAGATTGGCTGGAGCGTGCCCCAGGCGTCCAGCAGCCCGACAGCAGCCGGGATAAACATTACCGGCATAATTTCAATCAAAAAATCCGCCGCATCTTTTATCTGTTCTAATTTCAGAATGCCGCTGCAAAGCGCCAGAAGCATGAGAACAAGTCCGTAGACGCTTGCCGGAATCGGAAGAGGGATCAGCATGCGCAGCGCTTCACCCAGAAATGAAATAAATAATATAATGCCAAACTGCCGTAAAAACTTCATAATGCCGTTCCTCTCTTATTGGTAATATCAGCATTATCATAGTGTTTCTGCCGCGCAAAGTCAAGGATTAGTTTCCTGCGGGAGGCGCCCGGAGCTTTCCATCACGTAGCGCGGGGGCCTGGCTCTGGCAAGTGCGCAGATGTTATTTTTTCGGTACAAAAAGCTGGTTTGTCTGCCAGCGCAGGAAGCATAAGGATACTGCAAAAGCCAACACTTCCGCAACGGTATTCGCCCACCAAATTCCATCCAGCCCAAGAAGCATCGGCAGAATCAGAACAGAGAGCGTCTGGAATATCAGCGTACGCGTGAAGGAGATGATTGCGGAGACAGCTCCGTTGTTCAGCGCGGTAAAAAACGAGGATGTAAAAATATTCAGCCCGGCAAGGATAAAGGAATACGCAAAAACCGCAAAGGCGTGGCGCGTCATTTCCATAAGCTCCTGGTCGTATCCGACGAAAATAACTGCGAGCGGACGGGCGAGCAGCTTGGCAAGGGTCATCATGATGATGCCGGCAGCGCTCATAAGAAGAAAACTTTTCTGAAGCATGTTTTTCAGCTCGCCGCGATTTCCGGCTCCATAATGGTAGCCGATAATGGGGGCGGTGCCAATGGTATACCCGATGAATACGGCTACGAAAATAAACTGGATATACATCAGCACGCCGTAGGCCGCAACGCCGTTTTCACCGGCGAAGCGCATGAGCTGGAAGTTGTACAGCATACTTACCAGGGAGCCGGAGATGTTGGACATCAGCTCGGAAGCGCCGTTTGCGCAGGCTTTGCCGAGAACGCGCGCATCCAGATTTGTTTTTGTGAGCCGCAGGAGACTGCTGTTCGGGCGCAGGAAATAAAGCAGCGGCAAAAGGCCGCCGATACACTGACTGAGGCCGGTGGCAAGCGCAGCTCCGGCTACACCCCAGCGGAACACGGCGATGAACAGTGCGTCCAGCAGTATGTTGGCAACGCCGGCGGCCGCCGTGGCAAGAAGCCCGAGCTTCGGTTTTTCCGCGGTCATGAAGAAGGTCTGGAATACGTTCTGAAGCATAAAGGCGGTGTTGAAGATCAGAACAGTTCTGCCGTATATCACACAATGCTCCAGCATAGCATCCGTGGCGCCAAGCATGAGGGAAATCGGACGCATAAACACGATGCCGACAACAGACAGGATAATGCCGCTGATGGCTGTCAGCAGGATCATCATGGTGAAATAGCGGTTTGCCGCCGTTTTATTTCCCTCGCCAAGCGTTTTTGCCACGAGCGCGCTTCCGCCGGTGCCGATCATAAAGCCGACTCCGCCGAGGATCATAATGAAAGGCATGACGAGATTGATTGCCGCAAAAGGCACCTTTCCGACAAAGTTTGAGACAAACAATCCGTCGATCACGCCGTAGATGGATGTAAAAACCATCATGATGATCGGCGAAATGCAGAAACGCAGTAATTTTTTATAAGTAAAATGGTCAGATAACTGAATCGTCATTATGTTGTTTCCTCCAGATAATACAAATTGTTTTGCGATATTTCGGCAGACTTTAGCGCCTGCCGCTCAAAGCGTGAGAGCAGACATGCCTTTTTTCAGTAAATCCGTATATTTGCGGAACAGCAGGAGAAATTCGTCCTGCTCGTCCATTGAAAGCTCCAGAAAAGCATTGCGCTCCGCGGCGAGCACACGTTCCGCTGTCTGTGCGGCTGTTTTTGCACCTTCCTGTGTGAGCCGAAGCTGCTTGCTGCGGCGGTCGCTCATTTCCTCCAGCGCGATCAGCCCATCCTTCTCCAGCTTTTTCAGCGAGGAATTGACAGTCTGCTTTGGCAGGTAGATCAGATTGCAGATATCGCTCTGCGTAAGCGGTTTGTCGCTTTCACACAGAGAATACAGAATCCAGAAGGCGCAGTCAGACAGCCCGAAGGCTTTTGCGGCGGCATGATAAAGCTGATCGTTTTCCCTAAAAAGATTGTTGTATTGGGCAAGCAGCTGCCCAGCGCGCGTTTTATCCATAGTATTTCCTCCCTTTTTGCAAAAAGTCCGAAAACGGACCACACTATAATAATCCGGTTTCGGACTTTTGTCAAGAAAAAATCCCGCCTGTGAGCGGGACTTTCTGAGTTGCCATGCATACGACAAAAACGTCCGGTGGACGTTTTTTAGTCAGGTATTTTTGCGGGCAGCGAATCAGGCAGTTGTACCTGTACGAATATCCGGCGACTGGCGCTGAAGCCATTTCTCCGCCAGATAGATCCAGTTCTGACAGCTTTCCTCAACGCATTGATGCTGCATGTTGTCGGTCAGATCGCTTGCAAGCGAAAGACCGTGACCGCCTTTTTCATACAGATGATATTCGATGGGGATTTTATGCTTCATATATGCCTGTACAAGCACCAGAGAGTTTTCCGGCGGAACGGTCTCGTCCTGCATGGTGTTCCAGAGGAAGGCGGGCGGCATCTGCGGATGAACCTGCTTTTCAATGGAAACTTTTTCAAGCAGTTCCGCATTCTGCCAGTCATCGCCGAGCAATTCACGGATACTGCCCTCGTGACGGATCGCGGGATCGCTGGAGATCACCGGATAGCAGAGGAGCAGACCGGAGGGACGGAGCGTTTCTGTCCGGCAGCCTGTCATCTGGCTAAGGCGCGGGCTGTTCCAGTATGCGCCGTAACTTGCGGCGAGGTGTCCGCCTGCGGAAAATCCCATAACGAACATGCGGCTTTCCTCAATCTGATATTCTTCTGCGTGTTCATATAGGTGGGATACTGCAAGCGCAGTTTCCTTCAAAGCAACCGGAAATCTGGCAGGCGCGATCGAATAGCGCAGAATCGCCGTGTGATAGCCCATTGCCATAAAGCGCAGCGCGATCGGCTCCCTCGCTTTCACGGTCGGATAAGAAGTGATAACCGCCGCCCGGAAGAATCAGGATCAGCGGCCGCCTCTCAATGGGGATCTCCTCAGAATGATCCCAGAGATATAAGGTCAGACTGGCGTCCGGCAGAGAACCCTCCGCCTGGAGTGCAATTTTTTTATGTAACATGGCATACCCTCCTAAAAGCATTTTTCTTTCATTATACAGAACAAGGAAAAGGATTTCCATCGGAAAATGGGCGATTCCGGCCGGAAGAGTACCCGGAGGCAGAAAAGCGTACACAAAAGACGTGGATTTGTGCACAAAAGGAACGGAATACGCGCAGACTATAGGAAAGTTGCTGAAAGTATGGTATTTATAAAGAACCTGCAGCCGGGGGGAGCGTCAGCTACGGATGCCATAAAAGGAAAAGGGAGGAAATATATTATGTTTTGCAGAAATTGTGGGAAAGAGATTCCGAACGGTATAAATTTTTGCAATTATTGTGGTGCAGCACAAAATAATTGCTCTGCACAAGATACGCAATCGACTTACCAGACGAATGAGTCGCAATACTCAACAATGAATTCACAGCCTGTGTACGCGGAACCCCGTCCGCCGAAGAAGAAAAGCAAAGGGCCTTTTAGATTTATCGTTCCAATAGCGGTCGTTGCGGCGGCATTTGTGATCGGGTATTTTGCTACGGGAGCTGATCGATTAAAGCAGCCAACCGCATTTGATACGCCAGCCAGCTTTGCATTTGAGGGCCTTGAAAGCCCGTCAATTAATGAAGCTGCGATGAAAGGAGAAACTGTAGAAAAGGACACGAATGCTACCACAGAATTCCTGAAGAAAACCTTCCGGTTTGGCAACGAGTATGGGGAAGAAAAGATAACATTACGCTATCGTGAGGATGGCGTTGTCAGTTACTATGATGGAACGCAGAATTTCTATGATGTATCTGCCATTGATCCGGATTGGATGGAAACTTTCAAAAATGGTGTAAACAATGCAGCAGCCTATTTAGAGGAATCCGGAACTGACAGTGCATTTATTACAATACAGGAATCTGCTGATGAATTTAGTATGCAATATGCCTTTGGATTGTTAGAAAGTGATTTGGATATGGCAGAGCTGGCAGCAGAATTTATGGGATTTGAAACGGAAGACGGGAAAATAATGATTAACTCTGTGGAAGAAGAACTGCTTGGTTTAGGATTTACTCTGGAATAAGAAATGGAAAGGAGATTGAAACATCATGTTTTGTACAAATTGTGGGAAAGAGATTCCCGAAAATGCAAAATTTTGTAATCACTGCGGAGCGCAGCAGGGAGATGCCACTGCTTCTGCGTCTTCCCGGTCAACACAGCAGCAAGCATACAATCAGTATGCTTCGCCGCAGCAACCGTCGCAACAGAACTATGCATCACAACAGAATTATGCATCACAACAGGAGGCTGCAAAGCAAAATCCGAAAAAAGGCTCGAAAGTCGGCGGCATCATACTGCTGATCCTTGGTGTTGTTTCTGTTATTGGTGCCTGCGCCAATGGTACATATCAATATATGCAATATAGCTTTGATCTGTCGGATATGGTTGTAATTTTGATGCAGATAGGGTTTATAGCTGGCGGAATCGTGATGATCGCCAAATCAAAAGGAAATGGAAGGTAATGACAATGTATAAGAAAATCAGAGAGCGAGGCAAACGGTGAAACCATCGCTGCCAATGACGAAGGCGATGAATCAAAGACACTCGCAGAAGGAAAAGTTAATAAAGAAAAAATATATGAATTAAACCGTGCCGATAACGACCGGATCACTATTGAATTATGGTATCGGGAAGGCTCTGAATATGTGGCGCAGGTCAGCGGTGTGGTTTATGTACCGACAGGATCGACGGAGTATGAGGGGATGCTGGGGGACAATATTGCGTTTGACGAAAAGGTCAAAGATGCCGGGATTTCGGAAGATATGCTGCACTTTAGCTACGATGAAGTAAAGCTGGAAAACGGTTATATACGCAGTGAATTTGCATTTAAGGAACTGGATGCGGATAATTCCGACAGCGTTGCTATGATCGCTGAATTTTTGGGATTACCGGAGTCAAATGGCTATTTCAAATTAAGCGAATGTGAGCAATATTTACAGGAAAGCGGTCTTTTGCTGGACTATGAACATTGACGAGAGGAGAATCAGCACAGGATGTTTTGCCAAAATTGCGGGAAAGAAGTTCCCGAAAATATAAAATACTGTAATTATTGTGGTGCAGAGCAAGGCTTCGCTTCGTCAACAGCATCTTTTCAGGAAAAACCGCAACAACAGTCATATGATTATTATGAGCCGCCGCAGCAGATGGTTATAGATGCAAACACCAGGACTGCTTTGCGGATCGGAGGTTTTGCGCTTGTTGTACTAAGCGTACTTTCGATACTTATATCGTTAATGTGGCATCAATATGAACATTTTATCAACTATGTAAGCGCGGGGGATATCATATTTCTTCTTGTGCAAAGCTGTATGGTTGTTGGCGGGCTATTGATGATCTGTATTCCAAAACCAAAGACGGCTCTGCAGATTGGAGGGATCGCTTTAGCAGCACTAAGCGTACTTTCTGTATTTGCAGGTTTACGCTATCATCAATATAGCTTTTTAATAACTTCAGGAAGTCTTATAGCCACAGGAGAAACGATAGCTACAGGGGCGATCGGACTTCTTTTGATCCAGGGCTGTATGGCTGTTATGGGAATATTGCTGATATATATATCGAAAGAATAAGGAAGGGACCTGGATGCCATGTCGATTTTTACAGCAGGTATTGCCGGAAAATGCAAAATTCTGTAATCATTGCGGTGCAGCACAAACGAACGGTTCTTCTCAGAGTGCTCAGCAGGGAACTCAATCACATACGTAGCAGCAACAGCCACTAATTTCTGTTATTTATGCCCAAAATCCGAATGTTATCCTGGGGTTTGATGCAAAAAGGCAGAAAGAATTTAAGGACAGGATCTCATAAGTCTTTGGTGCTATATGCTCTAAGTGACTTCTTAATCACGATTATTTCTCGTGGTTAATAAAGCGACACTTAGAGCATTTTTCACGTAAGGAGGCTATTCTTCCACGCCCTCTCTTTCAAAGAACTGTGCAACCGTCATACATTTTGGATGTTCCATTTCCAGACTTAAAAAGGCTTTATCCCCTGTCAGAATAATATCTACAGCAGCACTTTAGTCAGACAGATTCTCTGTGCAGAAAAGCTGGATGCAATTTTCGATGTCCTCCTGCGTATAATCAACAGAAATACCGGAAGCCAGCCAGTAAGCATAATCACCGGCATCGTACTGCCCCAATGCCTCCAGATCGCTGCCATAGCGGAACTCGATATGCCATGTGGTTTCCATCGTGTCCGGAGCCATGCAGAAATAAGTAAACTCGCCGGAATCCGCATCGTCACTTTCGTAAATGTAGAGACCGCGAATTTCTTCCATGCCAACATAGTGGTAAGAATGACGGAACAGCTCATTGCCGTTTTCGTCCACCCCGGAGATCGTCGTGCCATCAAAGGTAAATTGATCCGCTCCCTGTAAGAAGTCACAGCAGTATGCCGTGCCGCCATCCTGATAAGCTTCCACCCCTTCTTCACCTGTGACGGTTCCCGTTACCATAGAGGCCAGCATGCGGGCAGCATCTCCGGCGTTTTCCTCGCCTACAAGTTCGGCACTGTCATCAAGCCATAACTGATCGTATTCATCCGACAGAACAACCGGCCAAAGCTCCTGATAAGTGCCCTCCAGATCAAGCAAAAGCTGCTCGGCAGCCGCCTGATTCTCGTCCCCTTTGCTTTCCTGTTCTGCATCTGCGCGGACAATCATCGAAGAAAGAGCCAAAGCGAGAGCCAGAAACAGGCTTGCAAATTTCCTCTGTTTCATTTCAATTCCTCCTGTAAAATATGTATTAGTTAGCAAAAACTAACCAATGCATATTTTATCTGCTTTCCACGCGGGATGCAATGACCAGACAGACTATTTTCTATCCATTCAGACATTCTTTTTATACGCGGTAGGCGGTATCCCATATTTAGAGCGAAATGCGGATGTAAATTTGTTCGGGTTTGTATACCCGATTTTTGCGGCAATCTCTGCTACAGATAGCTGCCCTTCCCGCAGTAAACGCTCCGCAATTTGCAAACGGTAGGTACGGAAATAAGCATAGATGGGAACACCATAAATTCCCTTAAAACAATGCTTCATTGCGGTAGGGGATATTTCAAAACGCTCCGCAAGTTCCTCGATGGTATAATGTTCCGTGATATGCTTCGTCACAAAATCGTGAATCTGCCGGATACAGTCCCTCTGTGCCTGGGAAAAGTAAACACAGTCCGCCTTTCCCTCATCAAAATCCAGCTCCGTCAGCATGAGCAAAAGCTCCATGAGTTTCACTTTGATATAACTTGGCCGGATATGATCCTGAACCGTATACAGTTCCGAAAATATGTGCCGGACAGTTTCATTTGCACGAATCATATGAAAATCCTGTTTCCCGGAAAATTCAGAAATCCGGGTAAGATCAACAGAAAGAAGTTTCAGGATTTTCCACATATCCGCTGTGATCCCGGCGAAATCAATCGTAACCGTAATGCCGTGATAGTGGGAAGTAGGAAACGATGATGCATGTGATGTTCTCTGCAAAGAGCAGATCGATAAGTCACCTGCGGCCATATAGCAATAACTCTGCTTTCCGAAGCTACATTCACAATGTCCTTCCCGGCAGTAATTGATTTCAATAACACCGGAACGTGGATTCTGCGTTTTATTACAATATTCCATGTGCATATCATTATAGACCAGCTCCATACCGGGAAATGCCTGATACACCGTGATATCCCCTGCGCCGCTTTCGTTTTCAAGATGAAAGATCGAACACATGGAGGCTTCATTTTTCCCCTGAACCGAGGAGCCGTACAAATCAACGCTGCGAAAACCGCCATCGGGCGCAGCTGACGCAGAAAGGATGTCCCCGGCAATTTTATATGGATTATCATCGCCAATAGCCACCTTGATCTCACCTCCGCCTTTTCGATTAGCCAAAACTAACTTCAATGTATTATACACAAATTGACACCCTCCGTCAATATTCCGGCAGTTTGATCACAAATCCATTTAAAATTCGCTTCGCGAATGGGAGTTGATCACGCTTGAATCACGTCCTCACGGCGGTGAGCGTAAATCTGCCAAAACAGTCTTGACGGAACCACGGGTTTTGTGCTAGATTTGTTAGTAGTGAAACGCAAAGACGAAGAGAGTACATGTATCTTTTGTATTACAGAGAAATTCCGGGTGCGCTGTTTTAAAGAAATTACGATTGGCGCCGAGTGCTGAGAGGAATGTGCGGGGATAGATGGAAGATGGCTTCTGAGTGGTGCACCGAACTGTGAAATGGGGGCGAAAATACCTCGCCAAGTACCAAAGCAGGAATACTGCTCACAGCAAGGCTGCAACAGGAACCGCCTGTTATAGCGGCAGGGTGTGTATGCACCTGTTGAGGTTTGCACTGTGAGGTGCGGACGAAGTGAAGTGGTAACACGGGTGAACAGCCTGTCTTCTCAAAAATAGGGAAGGCAGGTTTTTTTGTTTCACGGAAAGAGAAAGGAGACATTATGGAAAAGAAAAAGTTTTATATGACCACGGCGATTGCCTACACATCGGGCAAGCCGCACATCGGCAATACCTACGAGATCATCCTGGCGGATGCCATCGCGCGTTTTAAAAGAGCGCAGGGCTACGATGTGTTTTTCCAGACAGGAACAGACGAGCACGGGCAGAAGATTGAACTGAAGGCAGCCGAGGCAGGCGTTACGCCGAAGGAGTATGTCGACAAGGTGGCCGGCGAGGTAAAGCGCATCTGGGATCTGGTGAACTCGTCCTATGATAAATTTATCCGCACCACGGATGAAGATCACGAAAAGCAGGTACAGAAGATTTTTAAGAAGCTGTATGAGCAGGGCGATATTTACAAGGGTTCCTATGAAGGGCTTTATTGTACCCCGTGCGAATCCTTCTGGACGGAATCTCAGCTTGTGGACGGAAAATGTCCGGACTGCGGGCGGGAGGTGAAACCGGCGAAGGAGGAGGCGTATTTCTTTAAGATGAGCAAATATGCGGACCGCCTGATCGAGCACATCAACACGCACCCGGAGTTTATTCAGCCGGTGTCCAGAAAAAATGAAATGATGAACAACTTCCTGCTTCCGGGACTGCAGGATCTCTGTGTTTCCAGAACGTCCTTTAAGTGGGGAATCCCGGTGGACTTTGATGATAAGCATGTGGTTTACGTGTGGCTGGACGCGCTCACCAACTACATCACAGGTATCGGCTACGACTGCGGCGGCGAGAGCACGGAACAGTTTAAGAAGGACTGGCCGGCGGACCTGCATCTGATCGGAAAGGATATTATCCGTTTCCACACGATTTACTGGCCGATCTTTCTGATGGCGCTGGATCTTCCGCTGCCGAAGCAGGTGTTCGGCCATCCGTGGCTGCTGCAGGGCGACGGCAAGATGAGCAAATCCAGGGGAAATGTGCTGTATGCGGATGAATTGGTGGATTTCTTCGGCGTGGATGCGGTGCGCTACTTTGTGCTGCATGAGATGCCGTTTGACAACGACGGTGTGATCACCTGGGAGCTGCTGGTGGAGCGCTTAAATTCCGACCTTGCGAACACGCTCGGCAACCTGGTGAACCGCACGATCTCCATGTCCAACAAGTATTTTGGCGGCGTGGTTGCCGATAAGGGCGCGGCTGAACCGGTGGATGCGGAGCTGAAAGCAGTTGCGCTGGAGACGCCGAAAAAGGTGGCAGAGAAGATGGAAAAGCTGCGCGTGGCGGACGCGATCAGCGAAATTTTTGTTCTCTTTAAGCGCTGCAACAAATACATCGACGAGACGATGCCGTGGGCGCTTGCAAAGGACGAAACAAAGCAGGATCGTCTGGGGACCGTGCTTTACAATCCCATGACGGGTGACAGCGCCAAACTGGAGCAGGTGCTTTACAATCTGGTGGAGTGCATCTCCATCGGCGCGGAGCTTTTGGAGCCGTTCATGCCGGACACTGCGGAAAAGATACTTGCGCAGCTCGGCGCCGAAAAGAGAGGCATGGAGGCGATGGAGCAGTACGGTATTTACAAATCCGGCACGAAGGTGACAGAAAAGCCGGAAATTCTGTTCGCACGTCTGGATATTAAGGAAGTGATGGCGAAGGTAGAAGAGCTTCATCCGCCGGTTGCAGAGGAAGCAGCGGAGCCTGCGAAGGAAGAAGCGGTGATCGACATCGAGCCGAAGGAAGAGATTACCTTTGAGGAATTCGGCAAAATGCAGTTCCAGGTGGGCGAGATCATTGCCTGTGAAGCCGTGAAAAAATCGAAAAAGCTTCTGTGCAGCCAGGTGAAGATCGGCAGCCAGGTAAAGCAGATCGTGTCCGGCATCAAGGCGCACTACAGCCCGGAGGAGATGGTCGGCAAAAAGGTGATGGTTCTGGTGAACTTAAAACCGGCGAAGCTGGCAGGCGTTCTCTCAGAGGGAATGCTGCTTTGCGCGGAGGATGAA